>LJUD01000076.1 GCA_001304035.1 bacterium SM23_31
TTTGTTTTACGGTTTGCAGGTAATATTCAGCCTGATCATGTGCCGGCTCCGCATCATGACAACCCAGGCAGTTGATTTCCGCCCTGCCGGAAACCATCCACCGCATGTATATATCAAGTGATTCGGTTGAATCGTTTTCACTTATACCGCCGCCGGTGAGATGTCTTCCGAATTTTTCGGTAAACAAGAAAGGCGAAAGCCCAAAGTATTCCGGTTTAAAAGTTCCCGACCAATTACGGTGAGAAAGCGGTACCTGTGTAGCGCTTATGGGGTCGACCAGTACCCAGGGTTCGCCGCGCCGCCCCGGAGAAACTTCAGGGTCGGCTGCATTAAAATGCCAGCCGCCGCTGATAATCCCGTAGTCATGACATTCCAGGCACGTCTGTTTTGGTGAAAAAGGCATTAGTATTCTATCGGAAAGCCTGATTAAAGCGCCCTCTTCATCAAAAAGGTCGAGTAAATGCACAGGAATTGAGCGGCTACCGTCGGGGACGTCGCCAACTTTCAGCTCCTGCGAAAAACCGGTTCTTACCAGGATTACGAGTATTATTCCAATTGATAAAAGCGCTCGAAAATCAAAATATCTAATCATTATGTGAATCCGCAGATCCTTCTGAATATCGGTATTACAATGTGAATTCATCGTGAGCGAACATGAGCTTTTTGCCTGCTTCAACCGCTTCATTTACCTTTAAGACAGAAACTGCAGTTTCATAACCGATTTCTGCCGGACAATTAAGTTTTTTTGTGCCGCGGACGGCATTAAAGAAATTTTCCAGATGAGGTTTATGATACGGATCGTTGAATACAACCGGAATACCATGCTGGGGAGGAGCAATCGTCTCCCGGACATCAAGTACGAGGGCTTCTTCAAGCAATGTTGTTTCTTCCACAGGCGCCGATACATATCCCATATCAACCCATTTCGTCCATTCGGGCGCTGTTTGTTCGCGATAAATGCCCCCTCTTCCGGCAGATTCGGAAATAAATAGTGTGCCCTGGTCTCCCATAAAAACTTCGAAATACCCCTGGTTGCTGTTTGTGGTAAGCGTTTGATAAAAAGCCCTGACAATGCCGTCATTAGTCTGAAATTCGTAGATTGCCATTACGGTATCATACCATTCGTGGGACTTCCTGTCATAATAATCGGTGCCGCCGCTGGCAATAACGGATACCGGCACAGTTCCTAAAAACCAGCTAAAAATATCAATCTGGTGAGAACCTAAATCAACGATCGGACCGCCCCCGAGTTTGCGATACCAGCGCCAGTTTCGGAATTGCTCCATGGATTCAAATCCATATTTTTTTAACACTTCCGGTGGTATGGCATAATTTTTAGGCCATCCCAAATCGGGTTGTACCGAACGGTTCCACTGAGCATTGATGGTTGTTATTCTGCCGAGAATTTTAGCTTCTTTAATTAATCTTTCGTAGCAGTGGATATATCTCGGATTACTTCTCCGCTGGTGTCCTATCTGAAGCAATTTCCCTGTTTCTCTGGATGCCGATACCATTTGCCGGGCTTTTTCCAGGGAATTGGACATTTCCTTTTCGCAATACACATGGAGCCCCGCATTCATACAACTTATTGCATGTTCGGCATGCCAGAAATCCGGGGTGGCAATAATAACGGCATCGAGGTCTTTTTCTTGTGCCAGCATTTCAAGGTAATCCACGTATGAATTGACCTCATGTCCATATTTTTTCAACAGGCCTGCCGCTCTTTTCTGATTATAATCGGTCCAGATGTCGCAAACAGCCTTGAACCGCAATCCCGGGATCTTCAAGCCGGCATTTAATAAAACCTGTCCCTGGGCGCCGGTGCCTAATATTGCTACATTAATATCATCCGGTTTTCTTATAGTTTCCCTGCCATGTGCCATACGCGACATAACTAATCCTGCACCTGCGGCTGCACTGTAACTCAGAAAACTGCGCCTGTTAATGCATTTATTACTCTTTTTATCATTCATTGTTTTTCAGTTTTCCCCTTTGTGATACTTTTATTACGGTATTTTTTAAATTTTAATTCAAAAGTTAATCATCGGATATCATATATTACCCCCATTCCACCCGCTCGGCAAAGCGGAATGGGGGTGTCATCCGTGCTTAAAAATATTGGATCCCGTCTCAAGAAATTAAGAACGCATAACTTAATTTCATGTTTTACAAAATACGGTTTTATTACTTGAGTTCTTTGATTTTCAGATTCCGGAACCACAACGGCGAACCATGGTCTTGAAGACCGATAGCTCCCACTCTGGGAAAATCTTTGAGAGCGGTTCTGAACTTGTTCGGTGTATCGTCGGGATTCTGGCGTGGTTCCGTCCAAAGGTCCAAATCCATATCGATGATCTGAACACCGTTGAGTACTATGTAAATCTTATTATTATTACAGATTATCGTGTAATGGTTCCATTCGTTGGCTTTTTTGCCTACATCCCGGCTGGGCGGCATACAATCATAAATACATCCGTTGGAACCGTATTTCCCTCCGTCCGTCGTTTCGTGAATCTGCACCTCGATGCTTGTCTGTACATAATTACGGGTATCGCCTACCCGGAGGAGAACGCCGCTGTTAGCGCCTTCGGACACCATGTATTCCATATCAAGGATATAGTTTCCGTATTTATCGTTCGTGTAGATATTGCCTCTTCCCCGCGTTAAAAGGCCGTCTTCATAAGTCCACGAGCCTTCTCCCTGTCTGAATTCGCAGTTCGACAAGTCCGGCGCCAGAAGGTCCTTCCATCCGGATGGATTCAACTGTGAGGCGATTTCATTAAAGTACGCTACAGACGGGCGTATCTCAGGAATGGAATTTTCCCAGTTATACTCGTATTCTATGGAGAAAACACCCTTGAATTCCTGGCGGTACAGCTCGGCAAGCATTGCTTTAACGTCTCCTTTTCCGGTGCCCCAGATAACATCATGAGCTGAACGGTCGCCAAATTCATTCAGGTCCTTTAAGTGTATACTTATGAGTCTTCCTTCCAGCTTTTTTAATGCTTCAACCGGATTGACCCCGGAGCGCATCCAGTGACCTGTGTCACCGCAGGCGCCTATCCATTCGCTCCGTCCTTGACAAACTTCCAGCACCCTGTCCGGATTCCAGTATTGATTAGGAGTTGCATGATTGTGAATCGCAACCTTGATTTTGTATTCCTGGCAGAGTCTGTCGATCATTTCAAATGCTTCTGCGGGGGGTTCCGATACAATGGTTTCAATGCCCATATCCTTTGCAAAATCAAAAACTCTCCGGCATTCTGCTTCATCATTCGGCAAGCCGACGACACCGTAGTTAACCAATCTAATGCCGGTTTCCTTTAGTTTTGCTTTTACTTCCTCTCGTAATTCCGCCGGCATTGTATGGCTGAATTGGGCATCGGGATGCTCCGCACTCAACCGCTGCCTGGGATATGCTTCTATCCAGTCAAGACCGAGCGATGCCGTTTTTTCTACCGCTTCATAAAAAGTAAAACGGTTAAACGTATATGCCTGTATTCCGAGCCTCCACCCGTTGTACGCATCGGTTGCCGGATGATAGGTAGTCGGCAACTCCTGGGACGTTTGAGCGTAGGTTACGGCAGCCGCTGCCATTGTTAGTATGAGTACGGCTAATCTGATGCCATTTTTACTTGTATCCATATTACACCACTCTTTTTTGATATTTTGCATCTTGTTAAATCCTGTTACCCGCATGACCTTTATTAAAAACAGATGGAATGTCACCGGTTATGCTTTTGAAATCATAATACATAATATCCAGTGATATTCTGCAAATTATAAGCTCCAGCCTTCGCGGTATTCCCTGTGGAGAAATTCGTTTGCTTCCGGCAGGTTGGTTATTTCCATCTTTTCAGTATCCCACTCGAGGATCGTATTACTTCTCTGCGTACGGAGCGCAGCATTGCCGAGCAGCATGGTTTCAGTAAGCCGCGATGAATAACTGAAATCGGATGTTGACTTTGTACCGGCTTTACAGGCTTCTATCCATTCCGAGGCTATTCCTGAAGACCTGGGGATAGTCTGTGCAGGTTGTATGTATTCGTTCATTCTTGATTCCGGTATCAATCGCGGGCTGTTGCCGTAACAGTTAAACATCAACTTCCCCTTGGTGCCGATGAAAATCCCGCCGCCGTCTGAACTGCACAAGCGGCGTCCTGCTTCAAGTTCTTCGGGGCGGGGCGGCTGTAAGCCTCCGTCAAACCATATTAATTTTACCGGAGGCATATTTCCTCTGGCAGGAAATGTCCATGTTATCATTGAAGCCAACGGATAGGTTTCTCTTTCGGCTTCTCTTGACGACATCTTGGAAGATGAAGCCTGAATTGTTGCCGGAGCGTCCAGCTTCAGCGCCCAGAAGGGATGGTCGAGAATATGAGCGCCCATATCGCCTATCACGCCTGTTCCGAAATCAAGCCAGCCTCTCCAATTGAACGGGCAGTAGGCAGGATGGTAAGGACGGTAAGGAGCAGGTCCTAACCATGCATCCCAGTTCAATGTTTCCGGTACGGGCGGTGTTTCTACAGGCCGTACAATATCTTGCGGCCATATCGGTCTGTTTGTAAAGCAGTGCACCTCATGAACATCACCGATTGCGCCGTCCCAGATCCATTCATTTATGAGACGTGCGCCTTCACCTGCGTGCCCCTGGTTACCCATTTGTGTTGCAACATTATACTCCTTTGCCGCATTCGCAAGCATTCTGGCTTCATAAACGGAATACGTCATTGGTTTTTGGACGAAAACATGTTTTCCCATCTTAATTGCCATCATGGCGACGACGGCATGACAATGATCCGGAATACTGACGGTGACGGCGTCGATGCTTTTTTCCTTGTCAAGCATGACGCGAAAATCACTGTATTTATTTGCCTTCTCAAACAGCGCCACTAAATCCGGCTCTTGTCTTTGGGGTATTTCTTGTTCCTCCTGTTGTCTGCGTCTTCCTGCCCCGCTTACTCTTCGTTGAGCATAAGACAAAAATTCTTCCATTTTAGTATTATCGGCATCACACAACGCAATAATATTTTCCGTAGCAACGGCAGATATGTCAGATTGACCCTTGCCCCCGACACCTACGCAGGCGATATTCAGTTTATCACTCGGGGCTACCTGGCCGCGGCGGCGACCACCTAAAACATGGCTCGGAACTATCGTAAAGGCAGCAGTTGCAGCAGCGGTTTTACCGATAAAGCTTCGTCGGGAAATTTCTTTCCCGGATTTTCTGTTCCTACTTCGGCTGTTCATTTCCAACCTCCTCAAAATTATACTCGGTTAATTATTATAATAGCTTGATAATCTAAAAAATATAAATAGTTAAATCAATCACACCTGATATGGTTGCTTTTTCCCATATTAAACTCTATCGTCAAGCGTGGAAATATCTATCAAATGAATAATCTACAAAAATAGCTGTTTCTTATTAAAATATTTTATTTTATATTAAACTATAAAGAGTTATTATAGAAGCCGGAATGAAAGAAAAACTATGCAAAAATATAAGAAATAAATGCTGCTTTGTAAAGGATTATTTTATTAGTGTCTTAACGTAAATAAAACAAATGAGGGTGAATAATGAAAGGAATTCGAGTAGGTTTAGTCGGATGTGGTTTCATGGGCAAGTCCCACAGCAACGCATATCTTAATGTTGCCAAATTCTTCCCGTTAAAAGCAAAACCTGTAATGAGTGTTATCTGTGATAAAGACAAATCAAGCGTAAAATCCTTTAAGGAAAACTGGGGGTGGGAAAAATACGAGACGGACTATAAAAAATTATTGAAAAGCGGTGAGATTGACCTTGTGGATATTTCCACTCCTAATGCAAGTCACAAAGAAATTGCGGTGATGGCTGCTGAAAACGGAATACACATTGCCTGTGAAAAACCCCTCGCAATGAACTCGGACGAAGCAAGAGAAATGGTTGACGTTGCAAAAAAGGCAAAAGTAAAGACCATGGTCTGTTTCAATTACAGGAGGGTTCCCGCGGTTGCTCTCGCAAAACAGCTCATAGATGAAGGTAGAATCGGCAGAATATTTCATATCAGGGCAGTTTATTTGCAGGATTGGATTATTGATCCGGACTTTCCGATGGTTTGGAGATTCAAAAAAGAATTAGCCGGTTCCGGCGCTCATGGTGACCTGAATGCGCATATCATCGACCTCGCCCGGTATTTAGTCGGAGATTTTGATGAAGTTGTCGGTATGGATAAGATTTTTATTAAAAAGAGACCGCTCCCTGCCGAAGAAGCAGGTTTAACCGCTCCAGGTAAAAAACAAAAAGGCGAGGTTACGGTGGACGATGCTGTCCTGTTCCTGGCAAAATTCAAGAACGGTACGATCGGAAGTTTTGAAGCAACGCGTTTTGCCAACGGCAGAAGAAACTACAATAAATTCGAAATCAACGGAAGTAAAGGCTCTATTGTATTCAATCTCGAGCGGTTGAACGAACTCGAGTTCTTCTCAAGCACGGAACCTCAGTACGTGCAGGGTTTTAAGACTATTCTTGTCACCGAGCCGGTTCATCCTTACATAAATGCCTATTGGCCCCCCGGGCACATTATTGGGTGGGAACAAACTTTTCTTAACGAGATTTACGACATGTTGGAAGGTATAGCGGAGAATAAAGATGTAACGCCCGGCTTTGAAGACGGGCTCAAATGCCAGCAGGTATTAGATGCCGTAATCAAATCTGCTGAAGAAAAATGCTGGATTAACGTGGATGAAATGTAAATCATAACGTGTTAAAATAATCCAAAAATGTATAGATAAATTGAACAACACATAAAATTTATGGGAGGAATTGTCAATGAAATTAGGGGTATTAACAGTATTATTAGGAAGTATGTCTTTTGACGAGATGATTGATTATGTTTCTAAATTGGGTTTAGAAGCAATAGAATTGGGAACAGGCAACTATCCGGGTTCTTCTCACATAAACGTGAAAGAATTATTATCAAGCGATCAAAAAATCAAGGAGTATAAGGCAAAAGTAAAGGACAAAGGGCTGGAAATCAGCGCATTGAGCTGCCACGGCAATCCGCTTCACCCTGATAAAGGTATTGCCGAAGCGTATCATAATACTCACCGGGACACTATCTTGCTCGCTTCAAAAATGGGGATCGAGACGGTTATCAACTTTTCCGGATGTCCGGGCGGATCCGGAAAGGATAAATATCCGAACTGGGTTACATGCCCCTGGCCTGATGATTACTTGAAAATTTTACAATGGCAGTGGGAAGAAAGAATCATTCCTTACTGGAAAAAGGAAGCAAAATTCGCCGCCGGCCACGGAATAAGAATTGCATTTGAGATGCATCCCGGTTTTGCCGTATACAACACGGAGAGCCTTCTGAAATTACGGGAAACCTGCGGCGACAACTTAGGCGCCAACTTTGACCCAAGCCACCTCTTCTGGCAGGGTATGGACCCGATAATGAGTCTGCGAAAACTTGAAGGATTTATCTATCACGTTCATGCAAAAGACTGCCGGATTGACCCGTATAATACAAAAGTTAACGGCGTCCTGGATACAAAATCCTATAGTGATGAGATCAACCGGTCATGGATATTCAGAACAGTAGGATACGGTCCCCCTGAGGAATTCTGGCGCGACTTTGTAAGCACTTTAAGACTAATCGGATATGACGGAGTGCTGAGTATCGAGCACGAAGACAGCCTGATGAGTTCCGCTGAGGGGCTGAAGAAAGCGGTGCAATTCCTTAAAGGAATAATTATCAAAGAAAAACCGGGTGAAATGTACTGGGCATAACGGTATAATGTGAAGCGGTTCGTCCGGTTAAAAGCACCGTTAAAATTGAAAAATTCGTAAAAGATTTAACGCAGGACTCTCCGGCGTAACCCAAGAATAACATCTTCCAAGGTAGTAGTGAAACCTAACTCAATGATCCAATTTGGTATGTAACCGCCCGGATCGGAATAAGTGGTATAAATTACAACAGTCTGCGAGTGGTTTTTTGCGTACGGCTGTAACTCCCATGATCCTTCATTGACATTCACATTCCCCTGGGCAAGGCTCCAGCGGATCGTATGTTTTTCGTTATCAACGACCTTTTTCAAAAGATACCATCGGTCTGTTACTATAGGTAAATCAAGAACGCTGTAAGAACAGACTGTATCACTGTTCGCTTGATCAAGTATATATTTACTCAGCATTTTTTCAAACGGTTCCCGGTCCCATTTTTGTTTTATATCTATTTCTTTTAAAATTGCCTTGTCGACAATAAAAGACGTTCTTAAATTCGGCATAAACTCTTTAAATTTATTAAAATCATTCAGCACCTTCCAGACCGAATCAATGGGCGCCTCAATTATACCGGTGGCTCTTGCACCAAGTATATTACTGTCAGCCGTCTCAAGCCTTTCGGTTTTTACTTCTCCCGGTTTCAGAACTTCAACCTGTGCATTACTTTCTGGCACAGCAATAAATATAGCGGTTATTACTATTA
Source organism: bacterium SM23_31 (assembly GCA_001304035.1). Lineage (GTDB taxonomy): Bacteria > SM23-31 > SM23-31 > SM23-31 > SM23-31 > SM23-31. Next base: position 8,469 of record LJUD01000076.1, read on the forward strand.
TCGGTACGAAAGATGGATGTTTCAAGACGGCTCTATTCATGTAAACACTGCAGAAAACTTTTTAAGCATATTAAAACGTGGATTAGTCGGAGTGTATCAAAACATAAGCAAAAAATACTTACATAGATATTTAAGTGAATTTGATTTTAGATATATTCTACATATAATAAGTTAAAAAGATAGAACGATTAATGTTATTGAAAGGATTGCATGGAAAAGGTTATATTACAAAGAAAGCATAAATGTAAAATAAATAGAAGAAGCGTAAAAAGAATAAACCGCTTTTGCTATTTACTGTTGGATAATGCAGAATATTTACCAAAACCGAACCCACCAGCGAAACCAATTAAACATGATAATATCGGAAACCAATTGTCTTTTAAAAAACTGAATTCACCAATCAAATGAAAAAAACCCAATAAAATTAAAACAAAGCAAAATATCGTTAAAAGGATTTTATAATTGTAATTTCTTTCTTTTTGACCATCATCAATAATTCTCTGATGACGTTTATCTTGGTTTACTATTATTTTATCTATACTCTCTGCAGATATTTTTCTTTCAATAGGACTAAAACCACGCCCAGCAATTTGCATAAATGTTGAAACCTCTTTTATAACTCCTGGAGGAACTCCAGCAGCTTTTAATTCACCAATAATTGGTTCTTCTTCATCTTTTGGAAATTCTTCTTCTTTTTTTTTGGGGAGTTTTTCTTTCCCGTCTTCTTTTTTGGGTTTTTTCATTACATCGGCCTATAATCTTTCAATAACTAAGTTTCTTATATAATCTGCCATTAGATGAGTAATTAAACGACGTGATGTTTGAGAAGACAAATTACCACTTTCCCTAAATTCAATAATTTTAGATAATGATTTAAAGAAATCATTGTCCATTTCATCTAAATTATAACCTCTGTGTGGAGAGGGAATATAAAAATCTTCATAATTTTCAAATAAACTATTTATATAATTACTAATACTTTTTTCCATTTGATTTCCTCCTGTTTTTTACCAACAACGCGGTAATACTCAATAAATCAATTGCAAATACTATACCAAAAAATTTTCAAGCTTATTTATAAATTACTAAATGTTGTTTAAGGGAAATTAGTTCCAAATATGTACGAATAATGTACATTTCGATACACTGAAAAGTGTATTATTGAAAGTGTTTTGTGGTATTGTAACTCAATATAACACTAAATATATTACAAATGCAAGAAAAAATTTATATAAAAATAATATTCAGTCAATTGTTTCGCCTTTTTCTTTTATAACTTACAATATTTTCCCTCATATATCATATATACTAATATATATATCTAAAAGTTCCATTAAATTCAAAAATATTACCGAATATGGTAAATTATTTGTGAAATTTTGACAAACTTCCAAGTACAATTTATGCGCAGTGGGAACGTAAAGTATATAATCATGTTCTCTCAAATGAGAAATTGCTGAGCCATTCATGGTCAATCTTTTATATACTCCCTTTCATTATTAGAACGACATTTCAAGTAAAGTTGTTTCAAAATAAAACAGTAAGAGCGTTCGTCGGAACGCCCTTACGGTTCTCTTTATCTTACCGGACTTTTCCCCGGAAGATAACCGGATTGCAAAAAATTTGTATGTTTAACTCAAACTGAGCTAAACTGCGCGGAAAATTAATGCAATGATGAACAGGATCGCCGCCGTTACAGCTAATATGACCAGGCTCTTCTGAATTGTTTTCCCTTTAGCGAAATTCCCGATGGCTTTAGGGATAGTAGTAGCGCCCAGCAATCCTACGGCAAACATTATTGCGAAGGCGCTCCCGAAGAGTTCCGGAGATATTTTCGAGAACGTATAGCCGACAACGGTGGGGAAAATCGGACCGAATGCCAGCCC
>LJUD01000300.1 GCA_001304035.1 bacterium SM23_31
TTTTCAGCAAAATAAGCTCCCCAAAACCTGTAAGTTCTTGTTTTTATTACACCACTATTTTCGCCCAAGCACAAAATCACCAAAATCCTGTCAAACTTGGGTTAAAACAGATAATACTCGAATAACCATTGTTGTGGCGCCGGAGCTTTATTAGTATACAATAAACGAAAAAATGACTGGAAAACAGCTAATTGTCCGGAGAAGAAAACAAGACATTCTCATCTTGTGAGGCTTTTGTAGAAGTGTCGACTGTTCTTATAATCCCATTACCATCATAGTGAATTACATTGTCCATATCTATTATTTCACCGATGGCGCTGCGGAGGGCAATTAGTCCTACGTCCAACTGGTCATCGCTTGGTTCACGTGTTGTAATTTTTTGCAGCCATAATCCGGGCAAAATAAATATACGGGCGATCCTGTTATCTTTGTATCTGCCCGACAAGCGGGTAAATTCATAAGAAATGCCTCCGATGAGGGGAACAAAAGATAATCTGGTGATATAATCAATAAATGTTTCGGGTTTACCAAGAAACATAAATACAAGAATGCTTACTATCATGACAATAAGCAGAAAGCTCGTTCCGCATCGGGGATGGAGTGTGGAAAAAGGACGTGCGCCGGCTACCGTTAAAGGGCAGTTATTTCCATATGCATAAATACTTTTGTGCTCTGCGCCGTGATATTGAAAGATACGCTTGATCTCCTTCCACATAGAAATTAATCCGAGATAGAGTCCGAACATCAATAAACGAAAGATACCGTCTATAATGTTAAAAGCAAAGCCTGTTTCAACTCCAACCCAGTTTGTAAACACTATCGGAAGCCAGAAAAATAGTAAAAGTCCCATGGCTAAAGCGAATGTAATCGAAATAAAAGTGCTCAGTTTTAACTTCCATGAGTTTTTTGATTGTGCTGAACCGTTCGATTTCTCATTATCTTCTTCTTCTACAGCGACTTCGGCAGACCATGTCAGCGCTTTGATGCCGTGTATTAATGATTCGATTAAAATTACGGCGCCCCGTATTAACGGTATTCGCAGTATCTTCAGACGCTTTCCCCACGGCTGGTTTTCTTCACGCTTTAATGCAATTTTACCGTCCGGTTTCCTGACGGCAACGGAAATATATTTATCAGACCGTATCATTACACCTTCGATTACGGCTTGTCCGCCTACATTGACGTTTTGATTCAGCATGTTTTTATTTCCGGTATAAATATCTTTATTCAATAATATAAAAAAGCGGAAATTATCCGATTCCCGCACTCTTTTAACACTGTTAAGGCGATGTCATTAAGCACCGCATTGTATCCGCAATAGATATTGGACATCCACAGGTTGGCTCTTATTAATTCGTAATTATTTAGTAACCTCGGTATCATCAGCTAACGATTTGCCGTATTTTTTCAAGTATTTTTCAACCCGGCCAGCAGTATCAACAAATTTCTGCTTTTTCGTGAAGAATGGATGACACTGGGAACATATTTCAACTTTCAAATCCCCGGCTGTATTGCGAACCTGAAACGTGCTGCCGCAGGCACAGGTTACCGTACCGATTACATATTGGGGATGAATCTTATCTTTCACCGGTATACACTCCTTTAACTTTCTTTATGTTTATCGAGGTATTCAATAATATTAGTCTAAGCCGGTAGAGAAACGTTATTACTTTTCAAATTAGCATATAAAATTTAAGAACTTTAAATGTAATATTTTTATTACATCAATCCAAGTAAAAATATTATTACTCGTTCATAGACTCCAGGAATCTGGCGTTCGATTTAGTCAAACTCATTTTTTCGATCAGGAATTCCATTGCCTCAATTTCACTCATTTCGCTCAAGAATTTACGCAGCAGCCAAATACGGGCAAGCACATTTTCTAGTAACAGCAATTCTTCTCTTCTTGTTCCCGATTTGTTAATATCCATGGAAGGAAATATTCTCCGGTCAGTTAACCGCCTGTCGAGTACGAGCTCCATGTTTCCCGTACCTTTGAATTCCTCAAAAATAACCTCATCCATTCGGCTGCCCGTGTCAATAAGCGCTGTGGCAATAATGGTTAGACTTCCCCCTTCTTCAACGTTACGGGCGGCGCCAAAGAACCGCTTCGGACGCCAAAACCATATCCGCAACCTGAACATGCCGTTCTGCTGGCTCGTCAAAAGTCGAACTGATAACTTCACCATTGACAGAACGCTCCATATCGGTTACTTCTTCCGGCCTTTCGTCAATCAAAAGTACAATCAAGATTATATCCGGGTGGTTGGTAGTTATGCTATTGGCAATTTTCTGCAGGAGTATGGTTTTACCCGTTTTTGGTTGAGCAACTATAAGCCCGCGCTGCCCCTTGCCGATGGGCGTAAGTAAATCCATGATTCTGGTCGAATAATCATCCGGATGATTTTCAAGCATAATCTTGTCATCGGGATAGACCGGTGTCAAGTTATCAAAAAAGATTTTATACTTTGCATCTTCGGGATTCTCATAATTAACCGCCTCGACCCTCAACAGGGCAAAAAACCGTTCGTTCTCCTTTGGCGGGCGAATTTGTCCAGAAACCGTATCGCCTGTTTTTAAGCCGAACCGCTTTATTTGTGATGGTGAGATGTAAATATCATCCGGTCCCGGTAAATAATTATAATTGGGCGACCTCAGAAATCCGTATCCGTCGGGCAGTATCTCTAATACACCTTTGGAAAAAAGCAGCCCATCCAGGTTTGCCTGTGCTTCCAGAATCTTAAAAATCAATTCCTGCTTTCGCATTCCGGCAATAGACGGGATGTTCATTTCTTTCGCTACTGCTGCCAATTCGGAAATTTTCTTTTCTTTTAATTCGGCTATATCCATTTTTATACCTCCATTATTCATCACTGTTCACTTAGTTATAAAAAGATATTACTTTGTGGAAGACGGCGAGTACTATAATAATAATTTTACTCAATATTTTCTTTAAATTTACACTTGTTGATCCCGACTTGCGGGACAGTACTTAACTATAGAATTTGTATATTCAGAAATACATCACACATTAATATAATTACATAAACAGGATATTCATATCAGAATTGTTAAAATGAAGTAATCGCGGCAGGAGAATTAGGAAAAGTTTCACCACGAACTCTTTCAACAATAATGTAATGATTAATATCTTTTTAGTCAAGTGAATTTATCACTTTTTTTACCGCATTTACCGTATAATGACTGCCGGCACATAGTATTAAATCCTTTCTATCCGCCAGCTTATAGGCATGGAGTACTCCAGCCCGGACTGATTGAAAATACCGGAACGGAATTCCCGAATGCTCGAAAACCGAACCTAATTTTTTAGGGGATATATTTTTAAAACCGGGCAGCGGAATCCCTATACCTGCCTTGCAAAGAAGAAGAATCGGTTTTATTGCTCTTTCCCAATCTTTATTTTCCTTCATCCCAACCACTAAAAACACGTTTTTGTGCGGAAGTAGTTCTCTGATATTCGCACTCAATGCACGAAATCCTCCTTCATTATGCGCAACATCGATAATCACAAGCGGAGCGTGCCGGTCATGGAGTAATGAGTTCCCATAAATCATAAACCGCCAGGGCCAGGAAACATACCGCAGTCCTGTACGTATGTATGGTATTACAGGTGTTATATTACCGTTTTGTATAACAGAAAATGCTGTGAGAGCGGTTTGTGCATTTGAAACCTGAAATGACCCCGGAAGAGATAGAAACAAATCCCGAATGGCAATCCCATTAATACGAATATCACATTTTGTTCCTGATATGGAATACTGTACGTTTGAAATTTCAACTGTTTTTCCGGCTTCAAAAAGTTGTGCATTTTTTCTTTCAGCCGTGGATACTATGATGCGCCTGCATTCTTCCTGTTCGACTCCCGAAACTACCGGCACCCCGCGCTTGATAATGCCGCATTTTTCACGGGTTATATGTTCCAGAGTCTCTCCAAGATGTTCCCTGTGGTCGTATCCGATAGTAGTAATGACTGAACAAACCGGCGTTATTACATTTGTTGCATCAAGCCTGCCTCCAAGTCCCACCTCGATAACCGCAATGTCAACCTTTTGCTCCCGGAAGTACAAAAATGCCAGAGCGGTTGTACATTCAAAATACGTACAGGGAATCTCGTCAAGATGAGGAATAATCTGTTTATAAAAGGCGGCAAATTCGACGGGTTTGATCAGTTCGCCCTCCATGGAGTTGTTAATCCCCATAAGCCGGAATCGTTCTCTTACTGTCGAAATATGTGGTGATGTATACAAACCGGTCGTCAATCCCTGAGCGGCAAATATCGAGGCAAGTATCGCCCCCGTAGAACCTTTGCCGTTGGTCCCGGCTATGTGAATACTTTTAAAACTCCGTTCCGGATTGTCAAGACATTTCAGGAGTTTTTTAATATTGTTCAAACCAAGCTTAATCCCGAACATCTGCCGGGCATTCAAATGCCGTACAGCCTCGTAATAGGTCATGGTATCATTTATTATTTGGAGTATATCAAATAATGACTTTTATAAATGTCTTTTGCCTTCATCCCCGGCCCTTCTCCCGGCAGGAGAAGGATGAATTTAATTACAAGCGTCTTTGTTTATTTCTTTCACCTTTATATACGGTATTTTTCCCTTTGGCTAAATCTTCTAAAACTATATTTATATTCCGTTCAATCCGCCTGCTTTTAATTCTATAAAATGTAATACCGGATTGTTCGATCGCTTGTTGCCTTTTAATATCTTCTTTTCCTTGGCTGCGATGTATCGCTCCATCAATTTCAACAGCCAATTTTAGTTCCTGGCAATAGAAATCAAGTAAGTATCCTTCAAGTAAATGTTGACGCCTGAATTTCAAACTTAAAAAATATCTGTTACGCAGAGCTTCCCACATTTGTTTCTCCGTTTTAGTGGGATTTTTTCTGAATTCACGTGCTAAATTTATTTTAGTCTTTTTACTCATCTTTTGCCTTCATCCCCGGCCCTTCTCCCGGCAGGAGAAGGATGAATTTAATTACAAGCGTCTTTGTTTATTTCTTTCACCTTTATATACGGTATTTTTCCCT
>LJUD01000077.1 GCA_001304035.1 bacterium SM23_31
CATACAAAGATAGTCTTCCTCCGGTTCCGCGGATTTTTAATATAAGCCATATTCTGAGAATCCCTTCAATTCTTCCCGAAGTTGCGACTATAAAAAAAGCGTTTATGGACTCTCTCCTGCAGCTTATACGCGATGGTGCAGATTTTGTTGAACTGGCAAAAAAGCATTCGGAGGATATTTATACCGGCGTCAATGGCGGTGATCTCGGCTGGTTAGAACCGGGAGAGCTTGTCGCAGAATTCGACAGTACTGTAGCCGCTCTCGATTCCGGAGAGGTTTCGGGTATTGTCAAAACCCAAATCGGATTCCATATTATACAACTTTTAGGACGGGACGCCGAACGATTCCATGCACGACACATTCTGGCATTTCTACGCCTTTCCGAAGAAGACCACAAAAGGGCTGTCGACGATTTGAAAAGTTACCGTGAACTTGCCTTACAGGGAGAAGATTTTAGCGAGTTAGCACTCGAATATTCCAACGATCCGGAGGTCCAGGAGCATAAAGGAAACTTAGGAGAATGGGACCTTGAGCGCCTCCCGGAAATTTTATCTGAATTCAAACCCTATATAGAAAATTTGAACGAAGGCGAAATATCAGAGCCTTTTAGCACAAAGTTCGGATACCATATAGTCAAAGTAAATAAGCTTACAGAAAACCGGTCACGTACTCTCGAAACAGACTATGACTACATTAACGAAATTGTAAACAACCGTAAAAAAACGGAGTACTACCAAAAATGGCTTGCCGATAAGAAAAATGATATGTATATAGAAATAAAAATGACTTTTAGCGATACCACTAAAACAATAAAAAAGCATTGAACTATAAAACCTGCTTGATGCCGAAAAAAAGAACGGGTCCTAACCGCTCCGAAGGAGTCTCCTCGGGATTTATATTCACAATCCCGCTTAGAGGGATTAGAGCCCTCCGTAATAATTCGAGCCCTGTCCCGAAGGATTAACGATTAATAATGGTCAATGTTTTATCTGTAGAGACGCATGGCGATGCGTCTGCATGTTTGTGCTTGCGTTATTATGATAAAATCCGATATAGTTTGTTAAATAACAGAGACGCATCGCCATGCGTCTCTACGGATATAGATGGCATTTCTGCCGGCGAAGTTGTTCTTTGGCACAGCCGTCACTTCGTGGTTGCCGTACTTTTTTAAATAGTGAATTTTTCCATATTCTTTTTTTTTAAAAATACTATTGCTTTTTTGCATATTTTGTCTTACATACTACTATTGGGAAAGCTTCTTTCAGCCATTAAGTGCATTCCTGCTTAATCCCTTACTACCAAAGATGTAAATTTCACAATTAACGTGCAAAAACATTTTCACATTTTTTCCTATTAAACCAGAGGAGGCATTATGAAACGGTTCATTATCGCATTGCACTTACTTTTTGTATGCGCAGTTGCAGCAAATGTTTCAGCACAGACATGGGAATTTTTCCCGAATGGGACGTATGACAGCCGGATCACCCGCCCGGATGATTTTCTCGGGTATGAACTCGGAAGCCGGTTTACGCTACATCACATGATGGTCGCCTATTACACAAAGCTGGCGGAAGAATCAAACCGCGTGCAATATCATACGTATGGCATGACTTATGAGTTACGTCCGCTGACATACCTCATCATAACGGCGCCGGAGAATATGGCACGGCTTGAAGAGATAAGGCAGAATAATCTTAAACTTGCCGACCCGCGAAAAATGACGGACAACGATGAGGCGCAAAACATTATAAAAAGCAATCCGACGATTGCCTGGCTCGGATACAGTGTACACGGAAGCGAATCCTGCAGCGCAGAAGCCGCCATTCTGACCGCATACCAGCTTGCAGCGGGTACAGACCCTATAACGCTTGATATTCTTCGAAATGTGGTTGTAATAATTGATCCCGTACTAAATCCGGACGGACGAGACGGGTATGCATTCAGTTATAATTCCACGCTTGATAAAAAACCCAATTCTTCCTCACTTGCGGCGGAACGGTCTGGAGGAAGCGGTGGAAGAACCAACCATTACGGTGTAGACCTCAACCGTGACTGGGCATTCTTAACCCAGCGGGAAACGCAGGAACGCACACAACTTTACCGCCGATGGATGCCACAGGTGGCGGTAGACTTTCACGAGATGGGATCCGGTTCAACGTACTTCTTCTTTCCTGCAGCTTCTCCGGTAAATGCAAATTATCCCGAACAAGTCATGAAGTGGCAAAAAATTTACGGAAAAGGGAACGCTCAGGCATTCGATCACTACGGATGGCAGTATTATACTCACGAGGGATTTGACATGTTTTATCCCGGCTACGGTGATTCATGGCCATCATTTAACGGTGCAACCGGTATGACATATGAACAGGGCGGAGGCGGTTCTGCCGGTGTTATCCTTAAACGGGGGGAAGATGACTACCTGTCACTGGTCGACAGGTTGTGGGGTCATTTTACAACCAGTATGGCAACTCTTCGAACCAATTCGGAAAACAGGGAAAACCGTCTCGCAGATTTTTATGAGTTTTTTACATCTGCTATTGAAGAGGGACAAAGAGGAGATGCCAGTGCGTATCTAATTCCTCCACCGGCAAATCCGTTTACTTTTAACATAATGCTCGAAAGCTTGTTGCTGCAGGGTATCGAAGTTGAAAAAGCGGCGGAGAGCTTTGAAGTCAAAGACGCCTACGATTACTACGATGCCTCCGTAGAGGATAAAGAATTTCCTGAAGGCACGTATGTATTAAAGCTTGAGCAGCCCCAAAAACGATTGCTAAAAGTATTGTTCGAGCAGGACCAAGCTTTGCCCGATACATTCTTCTACGATATTTCTACATGGTCGCTGCCGTATGCGACAAACATTGAAACCTACTGGACTGGCTCAAAAATAACCGCCCGTACCACACCGGTGCCCGGTCCACATCCACTTGATGGCAGTGTTACGAATGCTCCCGCTAAGTATGCATACCTGATGCAGTTAAAAGGTATCGAAACAACCTTAGCATATTATGAGCTTGCAAGAAAAGACGTAAAAGGCGGAATTGCCAACCGAGAATTCACTATCGAGGAACGCGATTATCCCCGAGGAACCGCCGTGTTCTATGTCGGAAAGAATTCGAACATCAGCAATTTTCACTCCCTCGTTCGTGAAACAGCCGCTAAATTCGGCGTTAATATGTACGGCGTAAACACGGGCTATTCTGAAGAGGGTATAGATCTTGGTTCGGGCAGGATATCGAGCCTTGTAAAACCCAAGATTGCTGTGGTCGGCAACGGTGCTATCAGACATATGTTTGACTACCGGTATGATATCGATTTTATAAATATCAGCACCAACCGATTAGCAAATCTCGATATTGAGGATGTGAACGTTATCATTGTCGGCAGTAGTCTCAGCAGCGCTCTAAATAATGAAACCGCCATAAACCAGTTTAAACAATGGATTCGTGACGGCGGTGTATATGTCGGGTGGGGCGGCGGAACATCGTTCGCATTATCGGAAGATGTTAAACTGGCAAACTTTGAAATGGCAGCCAGACCGGAAAGAGATGAAGAAGAACAGGAAAAAGAAGATGAAGAGCTCAAACGTCTGACCGTCGTGGAGCGCGAACGCCGCAGGAAAGAACGCGCATCACCCGGATATTTTGTCAAAGCACAACTCGACATCACTCACCAGCTTGCGTACGGCATGAAAAAAGAAATTGCCGTACTTAAGTTCGGAACCACCGCATTTGAACTGCCGACCGGAGGCGGTATGGTGGGAATCTTTGACAAAAATCCAAAATTAAGCGGGTATGTATATCCGGAAAACCTCGAGCGGATCTCAGATAAAGGATATGTCGCCTACGCCAGTATGGGGCGCGGACATGTTATCTTGTTTTCAGACAATCCCACATGGAGAGAATTCTTAACCGGGCTCGAGCCGCTCTTTCTGAATGCGGTATTACTGATGCCGTCGCATTAAGAAGGAATCTGAACTATAAAGACAGAATTACGATAGAGGCGACCCGGCGGGTCGCCTCTACATATATATCTAACTGACTAAACTCTCCTTATCCCTTCCGGATCCCCATTTAACTAAGTTATCAAAAACAATTGCAGAAAATACAAATAAAAGTGATATAACCGGCACCATATATCGAAGAATTGATTTAGCTATGACCGTCATTCCCCAGAAGTACATTACAATGCTGAGTAAAAAAAGTATTGTGTGGATTTTCTCCCTATATTGTTTAAAAGCAATTATTAATCCCGGAATAATTGTAATGAAATAGAATAACTGAATAACAAGAATGTAATTTTCATACCACATTGAGGAAGTGGCGTACCATGCCCGCGCTATCTTAATAAGACCTAATTTTATTACCGGTGTAGGATCGTTAATAAATTCCTTCATAAGATAGCTAACTACAGCTCTCTTACTTTCAAAGTCCTTTTTCTCAGATAGGCGCAGCATAAGAGCCATTACATCATCTGGAATGCTCGCCTGGTCTCCACCGGCACCGGGTTCTATGGCAAATGCGTATGCTGGTATTATTTCTTCAGGCTCCACTTTTCTGAGGGGTATAATTTCACCCGTTCTAACATACATGAGCATTTCCCAGGGAAAGATTGCAAGAAAAAATCCAATCAAAACGATTGAGCCGCGAAAAATTTGTCTTTTAACCGGGTACCTTTTTAAAAGCGGTAGGGCAATACAACAAATAAGACCAAGTAACAGCCCTATGGGGCGAATTAATGTAGCACATCCTAATATTATACCCGGCACAAGGTATGCATTATTATCTTTAATTATAGCACGAAAATACAGCCACAATCCTCCGAAGAAAAAAAGTAAAAATGGTATTTCGCTGCTCGGGGCTTTTATCAGCCATAGATGGAACGGGTAGGTCATCCAGATAAATGTGCTGAATAAGGCTATTCGAGTGTTAAAAAGAAGTTCGACAAGAAGAAAAAAGATGATGGTTGATGCTACCGTAGTAAATACGTTAAATATTCTTATGGTTGTTATATCCTGAAAACCTGTTAAATTAGTCACGAACAGCGGCAGCGTAAGATATAGTGGATAACCCGGCGAAAATGTCAATATGAGTTCTCCATCATTATTAACATAACCTTTTCCTCGCAGGATATTTTCAGCGCCGGGCTTATAATGGTTTATATAATCAATTGGCTTAGCATGCTTCTCAAAATCTCCTAAAACAAGAATAAATAGAATTTGTACGAGGAGTGATGCGAAAATTATACTCGTGAAAATATATTTTCTTTTATCGAGCAACTTATCGATACTTTTTTCAATGTTCATTGATAAATATAACGAGGTTATACAATGGAAAATATTAAAATGCTTTATATATTTTATCGTTCTAAAATATCGTCTATCCGAAAAAGTGAGAGGAAGTTGTATCCCCGTTTTTGCATGTTTTCTCTTCCGCCCTGCTGGCGGTCTACGATAACGATTACCGCCTCGACGATTCCGCCTGATTCTTCGACTGCTTCAATTGCCTGAAAAATCGATCCCCCGGTCGTTATGACATCCTCAACAATTACCACCCGGTCTCCCTTTTGGAAATTGCCTTCGATCAGCTTTTGCATTCCGTGCTCTTTTGTTTTTTTGCGGACGACGAAGACTCTGATATGGTCATTTTGAAGGTGTCCTGCTATACCTATACCGGTTACAATCGGGTCTGCGCCAATAACGGGTCCGCCGGCTGAATCGACTTTACCGGGCAATTTTCTGATTTCCTCCAGCATCAGACGCCCGGTCAAGTATGCACCTTCTGGATCGAATGACGTCATCTTACCATCTATGTAGTAGCTGCTTTTCTTCCCGGATACCAGCGTGAAATCGCCGTATTTGACGGATTTCGTGCGAATAATTTCCAATAACCTATCGCGTTCTTTTTCCAACGTTTATTCTCCTTTTTTTAATACAATGTCGTTTTGGGTAACCGCAATAGTCCCCACAAGGAAAGGCTAATCTATACTTTGAAGACATTGAAAATATATGAAATTTAACAAATAATTAAAAGAGCATTTTCAGAAATGTAGAAAATCGAGGAGACTTAAGTAGTGGTTTTAATAATAGGGATATGTATTTTGAGAAAGTAAGCTGCTGCCAACATTTTTTGAATTACTCAAAATTTACGCAAAAGGAACTTGTCTGAACCGCTGATCCCGCTGAGCGGGATGATTAAATGATTACCATGATAAAGAATGTATCATAGGGATCATTTCATCTGTGTACATCTGCGGTTCTGACAATGTATGCATTCACACTCTTTTTTATAACGAAAACTTTAGTTATTTATATTATCCAAATTTAGAAAAGCATCTATTGAGTTGCGCAAGCCTTTTGCAATTTCTTGTCTGTACCAATCCTGGCTGAGATAATTTTCACCCTGCCTACTGGAGATATAGCAGCTTTCCACCAAAACCGAACCGTACCTCGCCGGATTATTTCTTATAACTTCGAATCCTTTCCTGTGAATCTTCCCACCGGACCTTTCAAGCTCATCGATTAATTCATCTCTTACAATTTGTGCAAGCGGCAGACTTTTCCTGTCATAATAATATATTTCAGTCTGATTAAGGCTTTTACTATGTTCTGAACTATTTACATGTATTGAAATAAAAATGTCCGGTTTCCATTTTCGCGCTTTTTCCCTGCGTTCTGATAATTTCACTTCTATATCAGTCCGGCGAGTTAACTCCACTATAACATCATCTCTCTCAAGTAATAATTGTTCTAACTTTAAAGCTACATCAAGGTTAATAACTTTTTCGCTCATTTTCTTAATTGGACCTGTAGCGCCGGCATCTCTTCCGCCGTGACCGGGGTCGATGAGAATTCTGAATTTTTCCCTGTTAGATGAGGTTGAACTGCTTGCCCACGCAATAAGAAAATGTGGTTTCGGGCTGGTTTTGTAAGTAACGGTCGGTTTTATTCCGCTTTTGTTGAAATGAATAACGACGCGCGAGGTACTCGTATTATTCTGGGCGCGGCGGACCGCAAGTACATCATCAAGATTGATCAGCGCATCAAGGTTACTTGAAATCCTGCTGTTAAAAATGTCGATATAAAAACGGTTTCCATCGAGCATGTTATATTTATATTTAGGTCTACTGACGGTTTGTGCCGGATCGACGTAAACTTTAACGGTATTATCAGAATACCATACTGTTCCGACGACATGCTTTGCTGCAGCAGCTATTGATTTTACCGGCGGATTTAGCGAAGAGATTACAAAAAGAGCGAGAAAAAAACAGATTGACTGCGCTTTTTTCCTTGATAACATATAATTCTTTCCTTGATTCTTACACCGTCATACTACGATAAATTTATTCATATCGTCTTTCTGTCTGCAACAATAATGCCATACTATTTTTATATTGAAACTAAGTATAAAAGTTTTGGTTTTTTGCAGCGGACACGGTAATATTTTCCACCTAATATACGAAATAAAAGAAAATTTTTCCACAAAATTTAAAGTCCAAAAAGTGAATTGACGATTATTGAAGTGCGACGTCGATGTATTAAGACGCGCAAAACCGCGCAGAATCTAGTAAGGACACTAGACAACTACAAACAAGGAGGTTAAGCATGGCTATTGGTGATTCCACCCGAGTCAATACCAACATTGCAGCATTCAACGCACTTAACGCCCTTAAGGCAATCAACCGAAATCTGGAAGTCAGTCAGCTCAAACTTGCGACGGGACTTCGTATTAACGAAGTTGCCGACGACCCTGCCGGTTATACTATCTCCAGACGATTAGACGCAAGAGCACGGGGTTTAGCAGTCGCTCTTGACAATGTCGGAACGGCAAAGAACGTTCTCTCTATCGCAGAAGGAGGTCTGCTGAACATTTCGTTAATATTGGTCACCATGAAGGAGAAAGTTACGCAGGCAAGAAGCGATACGCTGGGAGTCTAGGAACGTAACGCTATCAAAGATGAATTATCCGAACTCGCGGCTGAAATTCAAGATACCGTTGATGAAACAGTATTTAATAAAATCCCACTGCTTGACGGAACATATATCGACAAGCAGTTTCAAACGGGTGAGGCGAAAGACGACGTGATGCCTTTTAGTATTACCGATGACGCCTCTCCTGCAAGTCTCAGTGTCGATGATGCGAGTGTGGCAAATATGGTTTCAAATCACACTGATGCAGGCACGGCGCTTGATAATGTGAATACTGCTATGGACTCTGTTTCAAGCATACTTCAGACTATCGGCGCTACGATCTCCCGAATGACATTCAAGGAAGAAACGCTTCGGATTGCAATCACTAACACATTAGCGACAAAGAGCCGTATTCTGGATTCCGATATCGCAAATGAGCAGTTAAAATCGACGAGATTACAGATTCTCCAGCAAACTGCAACGGCTCAACTGGCGCAAGCCAACGTGGCGCCGCAAAATGTGCTGGCATTATTCCAGTAAGGGCTTTCCCCCTGAATTATCATATATAACCGAATACTGCAATGGACTATGGCGGCTTTCCGGTTTACGGAAGCCGCCATGCTTTTTTTATTCACACATTTATTTATATCCCCCGCAAAGCCGAAAAGAAAAGCATTGAAATTTGATATATATGAATCCCGCCTGACAGGTATAGTCTTCCTTTTGGTTTTACCCGTGACCTTGTACTTTTGCAACGTACTGTAAGCTATTTTCCCGGGGGTGTATACGTCGTCTTGCAGTTGGCTTTGTCCTCGAAGCGTTCGAAGGCAAGGTCGATAAGTTTTTTTACAAGTTCGGGATAGGGGATGCCGCTAACTTCCCATAGTTTGGGGTACATACTGATTGAAGTAAAACCGGGAATAGTGTTGACTTCATTAATATAAATATATCCGGTGTTCCGTTCGAGAAAAAAATCGACTCGCGCCATGCCCGCACAGTCGATCGCTTTATACGCAGATACGGCGAGCTCTTGAATTTCTTTAGCAGTTTTTTTCGGCAGCTTTGCAGGTATTATAAGTTTTGAGGTTCCGTCAACGTATTTTGCATTGTAGTCATAAAACTCCCGCGATGGTACAATTTCTCCCGGTACGGAAGTCTCCGGATCATCATTTCCCAGTACCGAGCACTCGATTTCCCGTGCGTCTATTCCTTTTTGCACCAGAACTTTCCTATCAAATTCAGCCGCATAATCAACAGCATCTTCAAGCCCTTCCTGGGCATGAACTTTGGTTATCCCAACACTTGAGCCGGTATTAGCCGGCTTCACAAAACATGGATAACCAAGCCTAAGTTGCATGACTTCGAAGACAGTTTTCCTGTTTTTCCGCCAGAATTTTCGAGTGAAGTGAATGCTTTCTAATGTCGGGAGGTTATTTGCATCGAAAATATCCTCCATGAGAATCTTATCCATCCCCACTGCCGATGCGGCGACGCCGGCTCCAACGTACGGGATGCCGGCCATTTCGAGCAGCCCCTGGATAGTGCCGTCTTCACCATAAGGACCATGAAGCACAGGGAATACAACATCCAGTTTTTCCAATAGCCTGACGAATGAGGCGTCTTTTTGGCGGGTTACTAACGCAAGACGTCCTTCACGGGGCGTTGCAGGAATATACAAGCGTTCGCGGGACGTTATTGTTTTCCCTTCGAGCAGACTTTTTGCATCGGAACCAACGAGCCATCCACCCTGACGGGTAATACCGATAAGTTCAACGTCATAAATTGACGTATCAATAACACCAAGTATCGATTTTGCTGAAACAATGGAGACCTCGTGTTCGCTTGAGCGACCTCCAAAAATTATACCAAGCCGCTTTTTTCCTGTTTTCATCATAATATTTTCCTTGATTATTTAACCGCAGAGGACGCAGAGAATGCCCGCTGGATACTAAAATCATAAAACAGTAGGAATTTGATTTATCAAATTCATAAAACAACCTATTTGATGATAATAGAGCATTTGATTTATCAAATTCATAATAAAAACAATTTGTTATTCTTCTCTGTGTCCTTTGCGTAAACTTTGCGCTCTCTGCGGTTGAAAAATCATCCCTTTTTATGTTTTACCAATATTAAACCCAGTTCCTTGAGCTGCTCCTTATCCACTTCCGACGGAGTATCTACCATCGGACAGTAAGCGCGATTAGTCTTAGGGAAGGCAATGACATCCCGAATGGACTGTGCTCCCGCCATCAGCATGACAATTCTGTCGAACCCAAGTGCGATCCCACCGTGCGG
>LJUD01000078.1 GCA_001304035.1 bacterium SM23_31
ATATTACTTCATCATGAACGTTATGCCGGGTATATATGATTTGTCCGCTTCGTATGTAGGATATAGGCCTATGAAGCTGGAAGGACTTGAAATTAGGCCCGATCAGACAACTCCTGGCCATTTCAATTTGACAGTGGGTACTATTGATTTGGGAACAGAAGTTATTGTTGTCGGCGAACAGGCAATGATTCAAGCGGACAGAACATATAAAATGGAAACGGTTAATTATGATGAAATTATCGAGATGCCGATAAACGACCTGTCCCAGCTCCTTGCTACTCAGTCGAATGTCACGGTATTAACGAATACGCCGTATCAAAGAGATGGATATGAACAGCGCGGTATCGACGATATCCGCATACGCGGCGGTAGAAATAACGAAGTTTCTCTGATGATTGATGGTATGGTTGTTAATAATCCGGTATTCGGCGGATTCGGTACCCGAATCAACACATTCGCAATCGAACAGATGAGTGTTCAGGCAGGTGGGTTTGATGCCTCGTACGGTAATGCACTCTCAGGTGTCGTTAATATCACCACGCGTGAAGGAGGCACACAAACGACCGGAACCCTTCAGTATAACACATCTCGTCCCTTCGGAGTAGATGCGTTTGCGACGCAAGTGGGTGAAGCAAACAATTCTCAGAGTGTCGATTTTTCACTGCTCGGTCCGGTTAAAGGCGTTCGAGGTTTATCTTATATTGTTTCCGGCAATTTGAATGCCGGTGTGAACGATACCTACCTGTTGGATGATATCACCTGGGATGACCATCGGGGTGATAAACCCTCAACATTGGAAATTTTGAACACGTGGGCGGAAAGCCGGTTATATCTACCCGGTTGTGATTACGACGGAGTTAGGCAAACTACATCCCCCGTATATTCATACGGATTGTTTGACAGATGGATTAATCCGCTTGACATGTACAAAGGGTGGATTGGTCTCGGCTTCAATAACGGATTTGGTGTAAACGCAAAGTTAACTTATCGTTATTCTCAGGCTTTGAGATTTTCATTGTCCGGGTCTCATTCCCAGCGGTATCAACAGCCTAATTTGAGAACCGCCTATTATCTTTATCGCTGGCCTGTCGGTCCTTACCTTAGAACTATGCAGATGCAAAGAGCTATCCGTTTTGCAGATTACCAGCACAGAGCAGGTGAAATCATTATTTACATGTACCCCGAATATACATACGCTATGAGAGACCGGATGGGTCTGCCGGAGGGTGCGGATGTTTTCCCGAGGGAAGAGCTCATTAGATACCGTAACCGGAATCGTACAGGGCAGGCTGGGCGAAATGTAAACTTTACCAGCGACGAAAGATATTCGTTTATTTTAAACCACATGCTCAGTCCAAAAACAACGTACGTTATAAGTGGTCAATATTTCCGTGCCGGACGTAAAGTAAGAATTTTAAGAGACTATGAAGAAATTTACAAAAATGACTGGTGGATTTTTGCTCCGGATTGGCAAAATACAAAGGTCAAGTGGGAATATGACTTTAACACGTACAGCGGTGGAGGCAGAAGCTACGGGTACGACCCATGGGAAGGATATTATATAATGATAGGTGACGATCCATTCTATTCCGGTGACGAATCCTGGACAAGTGTCAGCAGGTTGGACATAACCAGCCAGGTAACCCAGAACCATCAGATTAAAACCGGGCTCGACTTTACTTATAGAGACATGTACTATGAAGATTATAGTGATCGCAGCAGAGTAGCGACCCGACCAACGATCTACCGGATGTTCCCGAAAGAGGGTTCTATATATCTAAACGATAGGATAGAGTTAACAAGCATTGTCGTAAGTCTCGGTACGAGGATCGATTATGCAAACGCCGGTGGCGAGATGTGGGCAGACCCGCTGGATCCGTTAAAAGGGTATAATCCATTGTCGCCGGACCCGAATGAGATGCTTATCTATAATCCATTTGTTAAAGCAAAGAGGAAATTTAAATTCAGCCCTCGCTTCGGCGTCGCTTTCCCGTTGACCGACGTAACAACTATTAACTTCAACTTCGGTCATTTTTACCAGAATCCAAGTTATCGTGACCTCTATCAGGCTATCAACGTTCGACAAGAGGCCTTGATGCAGGGTGATCTTGTGGGTAATCCCAGTCTTATGCAAGAAAAATCCATCCAGTATGAACTCGGTATGCAGCATCAGATCGGATCGTTAATCGCAATTACTGCCGACCTGTGGCTCAATGAGACAACAAACCAGGTCGGTTCCATAAACGTTCTCGAATATTCGGATCCCGGTATGGACAATCCATACGCTTATTCGGTACTACTGAATAATAACTTCGGTTCGCGCCGCGGTCTCGACCTGAGCATCAAAAAGAGATATAGCCATTATTTCTCGGGCAATATCGGGTACTCCTGGACAAAAACTACCACGATAGCGCAGACCTCCTGGGAAGGTTCAGGCGTAAGAGAGGGTGAAGGATCATTTTCGGCATATACAACAGTGACAATGCCGAAGCGTGAAATAAAACCGGAGTGGGAGCGTCCCCATAGTATTCGCGGTAACTTTGACTTCCAGCTTCCTCGCGGTTTCGGTCCAAACGTTTTCGGATTCAAGCCCCTCTCTAATTTTGGTGTTTACTTGACATATTCCGGCAATTCCGGATGGTCTTATACGCCAAGCAGTACATCATCCGCCGGTATCGGTGAAGTATCCTCAAGAGGCAACACAGCACCGTTCCAGCATAATATTAATGCAAGACTACGGAAGAACTTTACGCTCTTTGAAAAGCAGGCACAGTTGTCTGTCAATTTGGGCAACGTCTTGAATACCAGACTGGAACAAGAGCCGTATGGGACTACCGGTCGTGCAGGATATGTTACGGGTTATGAAGGTTATTCTTCTACGGTAGTGGACGGATTTACGACGAATAACTTCGTAGGAAACCGCAATATTCAATTCGGTTTCAGAATTCAATTTTAATATTTATCCCGAATATTCGGGATAACGTAATGTAAAAAAAATCATGCCTGCTCTCCCGTCACTCGAACACTCGGGGCTCAGGGAGAGCAGGTCATATATTTTAGAATAATGGCACTGGTAATACGCGAACATGTCAATTTCAACCAAGCCGTTATTATACCGCTTCATTAATGAACTACCTTTTAGTAAAAGGAGATTATCAATATGAAATTGAAAAATTTAACGTTTATCGGACTGCTATGTATTAGTATGTTGTTCATTGTTGCGGTCTCTTATGCACAGGATCCGGTGAATAAAAGAGTACCGGACGATGTATTTCCCGGAGAAGAACTGTTGTATAAACAGGATGCCTTTAGTGACCGCGGCATTCTTTTTAACGATATCGGAGAATTAATAGGTAATTCCAGAACATACGGCTACTGGCAAAGTAACTACTTTCCATATATGGTCCATGGATACTGGGGTGAAATTATCCGTATGTTTCCTATGGTTGGTATGCCTCCGGGACCATGGGGTTTAAATATCCCTACATATGAATTTGGCAGAGTAAACAGGAGCAAGAACTATAATGTGCTCGAATTAATACAGGCTATAATCATATCCGGTCAGCCCCTGAGTATTAATTATGCCGACTGGGAAGCAAAAGATTTTAATCTCTTTCGAGCCATGGGTGGTCCCGATGGAGCGCGGTCTTCCGGTAATATACCGCTCTGTGCTATCAGTAGCCGTGATGATTCATGGCCCGAAGGGTATTACGGTCCCGCAGATGGTTTCTCAGGCAGTGGCGAGTGGACGGATACCCCGGGCGAAAGGCACTGGCCCGGAAGATGGGCTCGGGACGCTGACCCGACTTCAGAAACATTTGGTCAGGAACAGCCAGGTCAATTCCCCGCAGATTTGTGTTCCTATTATTCCGAATTTGATAAGTATAACGGAATACGACCCAACGATAATATCACTACCGGTTATCCCGTCGGATTTGATCTGGAAACCAATACATTCGCATATGCTTCCCCGCTTACTAAAGATATCATTTACTGGGATGTAGATTTAGTTTTTCAGAAAGAAAGCTGGATTCGCGCACCGAACGGTAATGAGCTAATGGGTGACCCATACCGGCATATGTATAACGGTACTATCGACAGTGTCTATTTCGGAATGTGGTGGTGGTCCCAGTTTCCCGACTATCGGAGAACAAGCAGCTCTAATTACGCAAGACCGTATGCACAGGATACCTATGCCTGGTGGGTGCCGCCTGATGCTATATTCTTTTATTTTAAATACGGATGGCATCAAAGGCAGTGGGGTACCACCTATAACGGACCGGTGTCGGTTTATAGTTTTTACATGCCGCAAACCGTTATGAACCTTGGCATAACTGCGTGGCATTACTTTGATGAGTACGCCCCACGTAACTCTTCACCGGGGCAGATATATGAGATGAGGCTGTTTGCCATGATGGCAGGCAGACCGGAAATTATGGATGAGTATGATGATACCGGGGCAGAAAGGAGGCTTTATTTCCATCCTACAATTTCAGAGGGCGTAGAACCCGATTATACGTTTGACAATCCTGATTCTATGATCAATTTTCATGATTACAGAGAAGACGGCTCGCTTAGACTGAACACGCTCGACTGCAGGTCCTATGGTAATAGACCGTATGTAAGTTTTATGATTGCTTCCGGTCCTTTCGAAATGTCTCCGGGTGACACAGCTCAATTATCCTTTTGTATGTTCGGCTCGGATGATAACCCGGGACCGCTTTCTCCGGGATCAGAGGACGACAGGAGAATGGAAGAAGGTGACCGCTGGCCCATTAACGACCCGTTAAGATTCGGCGTCGACCCGCACGACAGGTTTGTAGACGTTTACAGAAACCTTGAATATGCGAAGCGTCTGTACGAGGCCTTCTTCAGGGGCTCAGGTCCCCCGTCAACCCCTACCGTGTGGGCAAAAGGAACGCTGGTTCTTGATGAAAACAATATGCCGATGTATCTTGGAGAACAAGACGGCGTCACACTGTACTGGAATGATCTTTCGGAATTAACCCTTGATTACGGGACAAAGGAATATGACTTTGAAGGGTATAGACTCTATAAAAGAATGTACGATCCAAATGCTGAATCAGAATTCGAGTTGTTCGGTCAGTGGGATTTAATAAATGGTATGACAGGATGGGACCCAATCGGTGTTGCAGAATTTTTGGAAACTAATACTGCAGAGAATCCTCAACTCGACTATGAACTCTATATGGGTGATGATACGGGTATCATACATACCTTTTTCGATGGAGATGTAGTTAACGGTCTGCGGTATGAATATGCTTTACAAGCATACGACAGGTGGGATTCAGTACAGGGCATACCGTCTTCTTCAACGCCGATAGGTTCAAATCCGAGGTACAGGAATTTCGTCCTTATTAAGCCGGTTTACCAAACGCTCGGTTATGCCTCCGGCGATACTACTATCCATGACTATTCAGTTGATTCTCCTCAGCTCGCAGACCGGACAGTTTATCCGCATCCGACTGGTATATCTACCGGTATTATAGAACACCAGGTCGTGGATGAATTATTGGTAAAGGATAAAGAATATTTAATTTCGTTTGCCAAGTTTCAGTATGTAGATGTAGTTACGAAAGACACTTCCGAAAGACTCGGTTATACCGTCTACGATACTGATGCCGATATTAAGGTTATGGAGAATGTTCCCACCATATTTAATCGAAGCGAATTAGATGCCGGAACCGTAGTTAAAGATTTTTATCCGGTTTTTGACGGTATCGGTTTTGCGTTTACAAATGTAGATTTACCACAACAATATATTAAAAAGTGGTCTGATGAAACCGTAGAGAGACGCTTAGCCACCGGAAGCCCGTATACTGAGGCTAAAGATGAGGATGGTGACTGGTACCCGGACGGGCATGGGAAATGGTACTTTGGCGACCTTATAGCTTATAATGCTTCAGCAGATGACAACGCAATTTATGAAATGCGCTTTTATGGCGGCGCTGCTGATACAGGATATAATAACAATGACCGTGTAAAAGATACGGCGAAAATCTATCCGTTTCAAATCTGGGATATAACCGACTCGGTAATGAAGGTGAGACAACCCGTTCCGGATTATACCGGAGAGACAGTTCAAATGTTTCTGAGACCGTATAGCACATCCTGGGATATGGCTTTTAGAACATACCAGTCAAGCCTTGATAATATATATCTTATACACCCGGATGATCCCGGTACATTGCTGTGGATTTTAGAAATAGACTGTCCGGTTGTATGGGTAGTAGATTCAACCGCATGGG
This sequence comes from bacterium SM23_31, assembly GCA_001304035.1. Classification (GTDB taxonomy): domain Bacteria; phylum SM23-31; class SM23-31; order SM23-31; family SM23-31; genus SM23-31. Next base: position 6,270 of record LJUD01000078.1, read on the forward strand.
AAGAACAGCGGGTTTGGAGAAATGATTACACAGGAGATTATCCGGAGGTTGGCGACATAAAAAACGTCCATGCAAATATAGTGGATTTATTAATCTGGGACCCGGAATTTCTTACCTATGATACGGTTGTTATCGCCGATACAACAGTTATCATCGATACAAACGTTGATCCTCCCGATACAACTGTTTACATTGATACACTTTTTTATGGTATTAATGAAGTACCGTATGATTCATTAGAGGTAACCTTTGACACTCTATTTTGGACGCAGGATTCTCTTGACCGGTATAATCCTTCGGTCGGTGACAAGTTAATTTGGAAGACGGAATTCCCCTTTACGGAAGACGATACCTATATTTTTGAAACCGCGAAAAGTCATATCGATGAAGAGGAATATATTATGGACAGAATAGTTGCCGTCCCGAATCCATATATTGTATCGTCCCCGACAGAGTTGTACGTTGGTACTGAATCATGGAATAGAAGGGAAATTCGATTCCTCAATCTTCCTCCGGAATGTACAATTGATATTTACACACTTGCCGGTGATCGGATACGGACTATCGAACATAAGGATAATACAGGAGGATTTAATATTCCTACGACTGTGGAAGATCATAAGTTACGTTATCCTACCGGAGTCGGTGAAGCAACATGGGATTTATTGACAAATGAGAATTTGGATGTCTCCTATGGTATGTATATATACATTGTTAAAACACCGGACGGTAAAAAGTTCATGGAAAAATTGGTCATTATTAAATAAACACAATTGCCCGGGGCTCTATGCCCCGGGCCTTAATATGAAAAAAAGACTTAATATTAGTAGGAGGATAATAGTATGCAACGTTTTTTATTGGTTGTTCTTGTACTGAGCCTGCTAATACCAGGAGCGGTTTTTGGACAAGAAGAAGTAAATAAAGCAGGGTCAACCGCCGCAAATTTCCTGAAATTAGAAGTCGGCGCACGTGCAGTAGCCTTGGGTGGTGCATTCACATCTATTGCTAATGACGGAACAGCGATGCTGTTTAATCCCGCCGGACTGGCAGACTTTCAAAAACCAACCTTTACCTATCATAATGTTGATTTGTATGCTGATATTCGCCAGCATTTCACCGGTATTGTGATACCTTTTGGCGAGAGCAGCGCTATCGGCGTCTATATCAACTATGTGAACCTTGGCTGGATTTATAGAACGGATATTGAGATGCAGAGAAGAGAGCGCGGACAATACGTGTTTTCTTCTAATTCTGCATACGGATTCTCTTTTGCGCGTCGTTTGACCGATAGAGTACTCTTCGGAGTATCTTTTAAGTACATAAGTGAAAAATATTGGAATAGTTCCGCAACTAATTTTGCTGCTGACTTCGGAACAGTATATACGCCGGGTGTCGGTGGACTGAAACTTGGTTTGGCAATAAAACACCTTGGGCCTGAAATGAAAATAGACGAAGGTCCTGATTTTACGTTTTTCAAAAGACAGGAAGAGGCTTTTCCCGGAAACCGCCAGCTGCCGTCACGGCTGATCTTGGATAAATATGCTCTGCCTACTACGTTTTCCGGCGGTATAGCATTTGATTTTGTCGGACCAACGAGTGTTGTTTTGCCGAATGATATTCATCAGTTGACGTTGTTGACGGAAATCAACGATGCTTTTGATGCACCGTTTCGTTCAATTGTCGGTGTGGAATATATGTGGAACAATATGTTATCCATCCGGGGTGGATCAAAACAAAATTACGATACCTTTAAATACTCTTTCGGCGGCGGTATTAAGATTCCTATTATGAATTCTGAGATGATCTTCGATTACGCCTATGCAGATTACGGCGATCTGGAAGGTGTATATGTAACGTCTATTGAGATCAAATTTTAGAATGAAAAGTTTTACCGCTAAATATTCGTAATCAGTTAATCGCAAAGAGATATTCTTATTAGAATATCTCTTTGCTTTTAAATGGGCATTTTAGATAAACTGGAGTTTGAAATGAATGCGAAAGTCAGGATTATTTCTCTTCTTTTAGTGTCTCTTTCTCTTTTAATGTGCGCAAGTGGTATACAGGTAGTTTTAACCGAGCCTGAAGAGAACAAGGCTTTATTAGTCGGAAATATTACTATGATATTTGATAATTTCCAAGGAAAACAGGAAGTTTACAAAGATGATATTGAGCTTGCTGTTATCGGTATTTACGGTGAAAATGAACCGTATTTCGAATGGACCAAGACAGATTCTGCCGGCTTTTTCTTTATTCCTAATGCACCGGCAAATGGTAAATACGAACTCAAAGGATTAAGATTTTTTATAAAAGGCGGCGGTGCTATGTCACTATCAAAAAATTTTCGCGACCAAAGAGACCAATATCAGTCTGTAGGATGGGATAATATTACTTTTTCGGGATTTCAATTTCAAAAAACTCCTGAACGCCTGTCCGATAACCGGATCGTCAATCTTAAGTACAATTTATTTATCGTTCGCCCTTCAGGAGATATAGAACACAATACTACCGACCAGATTTATGGATATACGGTACCGATAACCTTTGAATTAACGTTATACAATCCTCTTATCTATGACTATTTTATTGAAGATGAAAGATTCAAAGATTCGGGATGGTTGCCTTTTCTTAAAAAAGTGTCGCCTAATTATTGATAATAATAAATCATAAATAATGATTGTGATATTTAATGATGCGAAAGACCTTCTTTATTCTTTGTAGTATTTTTATGATTTCCACGGTTAGTTATGGCCGTCAGAACCCGCAGACTATTATTACCGGACAGAACCAGTTTGCCTGGGATACGATGATTGCAACATTCAGCAGTTTGACTGATCCGGGTAAAACTTATTTAGAAATATACATGTCAATATTAAACGGGCAATTTTCTTATATTAAAAGAGAAGATAACAACTATTACGCCTTTGTTCAATTAGATGTCAAAATAAAAGATAAAGAAGAAAGTGTAATAGACAGTTTGGTATGGCAGCGGGTTATAAAGGTTCCCGACATTTCTGAAGCCGAAATACAGGCTTCACTGGAAGTAGCAAATTTACTGATTCCGCCGGGAACGTATGACTTAAACATTACGATCACAGACCTTATTTCAAAAGTCTCATCTTCCACACCGACAGGCACAGTGATTTCCGTGCCGCGATATCCTACAAGTATTATCAGTATGAGTGACATACAGTTAGCTTCCAACATTATACCTGTAACAGACACAAGCGAATTTGCTAAGGAATTTATCAAGCACGGCACCTTGTATATTGAACCATTGCCCGGAAGGCTGTATGGTAATTCAAAACCCACACTTTGCTTCTACAGCGAAATCTATAATCTGGGTAAACCGAAAAATGATAAAGATACGTATACAGTAGAATATCAGATACTCAGTCCTGAAGGAGAACGAGTGCATTGGCTTAAAAAGCCGCCAATAAAAAAACCGGAATCGGTCCTTGCGGTAATTGCGGAAAAAGTAAATATTCTTTCGCTGAAAAATAACTATTACTTATTGCATATTAAGGTTACAGATGATGCTACGGGGATCACATCTGAAAAAAGAACTGATTTTATGGTCTATAAACCGGGCGAAATTATTGCTGAACAAGCAACCGGTAGAATCGAACTGGAAATCACGCCAAATAATATTCAGGAACACTGGAATAAGCTTGAATATATAATCACACACGCACAAAAAAAGACATTTGAAGCATACGAATTTGAAGGGAAAAAAAAGTTTATAACGGATTTCTGGAATAGCATGTCCATAGATTTATATAAGGAACATATGCGGCGT
>LJUD01000079.1 GCA_001304035.1 bacterium SM23_31
GTTCTTTTCTATCCTGCCGGGCATAACCGAAATATGGAATCACTGCGGTAATTCTACCGGCTGAGGCGCGCTTGGCAGCATCAAGTACTATCAACAATTCCATCCAGTTGTCACTCGGCGGCTGGGTGGATTGGATAATAAAAACGTCCGCTCCCCTGATATTTTCTTCAATCTTTACGCGGATTTCACCATCCGAAAACCGCGAGATGGTTGAATTGCCAAGCGGTAAATTTATTGAAGCAGCTATTTTTTCTGCAAGATCTCTGTTAGAATTACCGGAAAAAATCTTTAAATCATAAAGCATAAGTCCAGCACCACATTCTTTATTGTTTTTCTACTTAATCTACGCTACTTTTAGTTTCTTGTTTTTGTTCTCGTCAATAATGATACTGTACATTGCTGGGGCGGGAGGATTCGAACCTCCGTATGCAGGAACCAAAATCCTGTGTCTTACCACTTGACGACGCCCCATTAAAAAATATAAAACTGAAAAAATACATCCTGCATAAAGCCAAATATACCTGAAACACACAAGCACAAAACAGTAATATGTTAACAAAAAAATGAAACAAAAATTATGTAAATTATATCACAAAATCAAGAATTATTTCAAAATGCAAATGCTAAGTGAAAAGTAAAAATTATAAAATAGTATTAACTTTGTATTATCCACTTTAACCTGAATTTTATAACTTTGTTCTAATCTGTTGTACGATCAAAGTGAACGGTGTGTCTGTTACCTGAATAATCCGGCAGACCATAACCCTGTTTCCGCGTGATGCAGTAAAAATGTATCCCCGGTATGCAGAATATTGTAAGGTCTCAACGGAATGGTTATTATATATAAGAGGCAATGTAATAATCTGATGCTCCGCTAAAGGGTCTGCCGCCATTCGTTCTATTTTCCAGTTGTTCTTTTCACTTTCTGTTTTGAAGTATTGTATAATATCCTCTATGGAATCAGTTGTTCTGAAAATGAGGTCCATTTCCCGCTCTTGATACACAAACACTTTCAGGACCTCCCCCCTCTTATAAAAATGAATATCTGAGGGAAAATAATCAGGGATACTGTAAAAAACGTAATACTGTGAGCCGTCCGGAAACTGCTTAGGAATTATCTGAACCGGTGGTCGGACCGGTTTATGAAGCAGGAATGAACACATCATACAGCTGAGCGAGACCAGTAAAATACACCAAATAACCGGTATTGTGATAAATTTATATTTCTTTGAAACAATTAGTGAAGAGTTCAATTTACAACTCAAAGACAGAAATATTTATATTATGGGATTGCTGCATAGTTAGAATATAATTGCTTCGTCCCTTCGCTTATCATAAAGACATCAGGGATGAGTGTATCATTTTGAGCGAAGCGCAGTAATCTCGTCTTGAAATCCACCATAATGAATGGTTATGGTTATGCAACACTCTCATTGTACAGCAAAGATACAAAAGCGGTATTATATTGTCAAGCAATTTGCCGTTTTCTAATTTTTTATTATGGTTTATGCAAATTACTGGCTTAAAGCAGCCATTGGTTTTTTCATTTCTCCTGAAATGTAAATTACGTGCAGTTTTTTCCTAAAAAGTCTTTGAAATAGACATTTGTTTTGTATATTATTAGAAAATGCACCTTACCGTTATAATTTATAAAATGGCTGTGATTTCAACACTTAATAAAAAACAGGAGGTTATCATGCGCAACATCAAACATTTACTTCAGGCTTTTTTATTTTTGACGCTACTGTTGTGTGGCGCACTTTATGTATATGCCCAGGATACGACTGCGTTTGTTCCGCGGGGCATTGTACTCGGTGACGGCTGGAATTCCGAAACCAAAGAGCTTGAAACCGTATTCCCCGACCAAAAGACGCTCGAGCTTGGTGAGAGTGGTATAAGAGCAGTACAAATCTGGACGGAGATTATCAATTGTTCGGGTAAGACTATTACCTGGGTCATCGAATATGCGAACGGGATGCGTCAAGAGGTATGGGATCAGCCGATTCGTTATGACCGATTTCGTACCTATATAAAGAAAACTTTCAATAGAAAGCTATGGGATGTTTCTTTGGAACAACTTGTTGACGTAACGGGCACGTGTAAGATAATGCTTGTGGATAAACAGGATAACAATAAAATATTAGCTTCCAAAGCGGTTATCCTGAAATAAATCTGCTGCCATAAAAATTAAAAATCTTAAAAAAATTATTGCATATTAAAATATAAATTTATACATTATAAATCTATATAAAATTTTTTATCTTTGGAAAAATGTATAAAATATTTAAATATTATTTTTTGATTTCCCTGGCGTTTGCTATGGGCGGAAGAGTATATGAGAATATCGCCTTTATTGATTGAGACGAAAAATTATATGGCGTTGTTAACAAAAATAAAGTTTTACAACACATCAGATAATAAAACTCAAGAAAACTAAAAAAGTGCACCATGAATGAATGGTGCACTTTTTTTATTATACAGGGCAGCCTTAAGGACATTGTGACATGAGCATGAAAGAGATATTAGAGTATTTGGCATCCCTTCAGGAAGTCGATAAAAAACTTTTTTACCTGGAATTTTCAAAGGGTGATCTTCCCAAGACAGTTTCCCGGTTAAAAAGCTCTATTAGTAAATTAGAAACACAAATTAAAAATACACTGAAAGAAATCGAGAAAATCGAACGGGAACGCATAAGCATAGAAAATCTGGTTGAACTGGCACAAGAAAAGCTTAAAAAATATCAAAATCAGCTTTACAATGTCACGAGTAATAAAGAATACGATGCCATAACAAATGAAATTGAAATGAAAAAGAAAGAAATTGAAGAGGGTGAAAACCAGATACTCGAGATGATCCAAGCCAACGAAGAAAACCAGAACATGGTTAAAGAATATAGTGAAGAAAAAGAGCAGTTAATAAAGGATCTGAAAAGTAAAGAAAAGGAATTGAATGCCCTTTTGAAAGCAACGGAAAAGGAAGAACTGGAACTTAATCATATGCGTGAGAAATTAACTGTTCGCCTTAAATTGCAGATACTCAAACGGTATGAACGGATACGAAATGCAAAAAGCGGAGTCGCCGTCGTTCCTATAACCAGGGATGCTTGCGGCGGCTGTTTTAAGACTATTCCACCTCAGAAGATAGTGGAAGTTGAAAAATTGCAGGAATTAATTCAATGCGATGTATGCGGTCGAATACTTATTCCTGAGAATAAATTAAATCCTGTACTGCTGTAACATTACATATTTGGAATTATAATTCCCACCTGCCGGAATACCTGCCTCTCAATCAAGCGCCGGGTAACAAACGCTGCTATTGCCACGGTTTAATTTTAATATATTGTTACTGTGATGATTTAATAACTGTTTATAAAAAAAATATCACCTACTATTAACCTCAATTTACCGAAGTAGCCGGGAAGAAATAACAAAAAAACTGAAACAGTCAATATTACCATTGAATTTTTATATGTATTGCACTATACAATTAATAACGTTAAATTATTTTTATGTCAGCTTTATACTCTCAGTTATGAGTTATTAACTGGAAAAATCTGTAAATCCGTTGAAAAAGATAGAATAGGTATTCAAGCCGTTTTATTCAAAAATTCTATCCCGCTGAGCGGGATTAATATACTGTGTTGGGCTCTTTGTTTTTTTCTATTGCAACTTTGTGGTTCTTGATTTATTCAAATGCTCAGGCAATAATTTGGAATGGAATTTGCATTTTTTATGTTATTATTATTTAATATTGATGTTTTGGCGGAATTGTGCCAGAAAATATCCCGATTTTTAGTCAAAATGCATTTTTATATCTCAAATAAAACATGAAAATTCCTATTTTTGCGAATTTATGTAACAATTTAGAAAGTTAAAGTACATTTTATTGATCATTTTTTTGAGGCAGGAAAAATATGAAACGGGAAAACATTATCGACATAGTCGACAAGAATTACCGGAATAACGGGGGGATAATCTCTATCCTTGAAGACATCCAGAAACAGTACAGCTATTTACCGGCAGAAGCGCTAAAAATAGTTGCTGAAAAAACAAACCGTTCTTTAGTAGATATTTACGGCGTGGCAACATTCTATAGAGCATTCAGCCTTAAGCCGAGAGGGAAACATCTTATTTCAGTATGCCTTGGTACCGCATGTCATGTACGCGGGGGACCTGTTGTAGCTGAAGAATTTGAAAAACAACTGAATATCAAAGCAGGCAGTACGACACCGGACCGCGAATTCACGTTGGAAACGGTCAACTGCTTGGGAGCTTGTGCTCTCGGTCCTATTACAGTGGTAGACGGCCGCTATTTCTCTAATGTAAACAGAGTAAAGGTAAGTAAAATAATAGAGAAAGCCCGTTATGGTTTGGATAAGGTTGAAATCGGAACAGACCAGCGGATTTTTCCTGTTGAAGTAAGTTGTCCGAGGTGTAACCACAGCCTGATGGATAAAAGTTTTGACATTGATGGACATCCTTCTATACGCGTTACTATCTCTTTCGGAGACACGCACGGATGGCTCAGGTTATCATCTTTATATGGGAGCTATTCTATTGAACAAGAGTACAAAATTCCTTTGGACACAGTTTTAAACATTTTTTGTCCCCACTGCCACGCAGACCTCACCGGCGCATCCCTCTGTCCGGAATGCGCCGCACCCATGGTTACTATGATTGTACAAGGAGGCGGTGTGGTTCAAATATGTTCACGCCGCGGGTGTAAGGAACATATGCTGGATTTAATGTAAATTAAGATTATTTCATATTTGGAGTAAATCTTATGTTATTGCTCGGAGTATAAAATTATCTGCATTTGATAATGAGGTATTATCTAAAGACCGTCAGGTGTACGATAAAATAAATGCAGACTATTTAAAGACCTGATTATTAACTCAAATGAAAGGCACGGCTTAATGAAACGACTCTCGACTGTTGAAGAATATAACGATTTGCGCCGGATCATTTTAGATGAGGCGAAAGAGGAAAAACCCTGTATAGTAATTAGCGCTGGTACATGCGGACAAGCAAGCGGCGCAAATGATATCATTCGAATAGCAAAGCGATATATTTTGGAAAATGGACTTCATGAAAAAATTTCTCTGCGTATAACCGGCTGTCATGGTCTTTGCGAGGTAGAACCTTTTATTATGGTTGAGCCGGCAAAAAATCTCTATCCTAAGATCAAGATGAAGGATGTCCCAAAAATTATTGAAGCTGTTATTAAAAATAAAGTCATTGAAGACTTGCTTTATAAAGAAGTTGGACATAATGGAGAAAAACCCTGTTTATCTATACTTGACATTCCATATTTTAAAAATCAGACTCGCACTATTCTCAGCAAAAATGAATCAGTTGATCCTATAAGGATTTATGATTATATACGGCATGATGGATATTCCGGTTTAGTGAAAATTCTTAATAATCCCACTAAATACGGGTTTGAATGGATCATCAAAGAGGTCAAGAAGTCAGGACTTAGGGGAAGAGGCGGCGCCGGTTTCCCAACCGGTAATAAATGGGAAATTGCCAGGGCATCCGGAAATGGAGCAGCTCAAAAATTCATCGTTTGTAATGCAGACGAAGGCGATCCGGGTGCATATATGGACCGCAGTCTTCTGGAAGGAAATCCTCACTCCATTATTGAAGGATTAATTATAGGTGGAATTGCAATTGGTGCAACAAAAGGTGTTATATACGTTCGATGTGAATACCCCCTTGCAATCAAACATACGGTTATTGCACTAAGACAGGCAAGAGAGCTCGGACTTCTGGGGGATAATATACTCGGCACCGGAATCTCATTCGACATTGAAATTGTAAGAGGCGCCGGTGCTTTCGTATGCGGTGAAGAAACGGCGCTGATCAAATCCATAGAAGGTAGAATGGGCGAACCCAGACAGCGACCGCCCTTCCCAACCAAAAAGGGTATATGGGGCTATCCCACGTGTATTAATAATGTAGAAACGCTTGCAAATATACCGGTTATTATCAGCATAGGAGCAAAAGAGTTTGCTGAAGTAGGTGTTTCCGGGAACACCGGCACTAAAATCTTCAGCCTTGTCGGAAAAATCAGAAACACGGGTTTAGTTGAAGTGCCGATGGGAATTCCCATCAAAGAAATAACCTACGATATTGGGGGCGGATCCATCGGCAAAGCAAAAATAAAGGCTGTGCAGACAGGCGGTCCTTCAGGAGGCTGCATTCCTGCTTCAATGTTTGATTTACCTATCGATTACGACAGCCTGAGCAAGGCTGGTTCTATCATGGGCTCCGGCGGTATGATTGTGATGGATGAGAATACATGCATGGTTGACATTGCAAAATATTATATGAATTTTCTTAAAGATGAATCATGCGGCAAATGTTATACCTGCCGCAAGGGAACGCAGCGCATGTATGAAATCCTTGAAGATATTACCAATGGAAAAGGCACGTTTGAACAGCTCGATCTTCTCGAAGAACTTGCTGAAGTTGTCAAAGATACAACAATGTGCGGGCTGGGGCAGACTGCGCCAAATCCCGTATTATCTACATTAAAATATTTCCGTGATGAATTTATTGAGCACATCAAATATAAGCGATGCCCTGCAGGCGTATGTAAAGAGCTTATTGGAGCTCCGTGTCAATCTGCCTGCCCGTTAGGTACGGAAGCATGGGCTTACATAGCTCATATAAAACACGGAGATTACGAAGCCGCATATGGAGTTATAAGAAAAGCCAATCCGTTTCCGTCCGTATGCGCGCGGGTTTGTACTCATCCATGTGAAGACAGATGCCGCGCCGGAACCGGAGGCGGGCAGTCAATAGCTATAAGAGCATTGAAGCGTTTTGTTACCGACCATGTTGATCCCGCAATATATAAACCGCTCAAAGTCGTGAAAACCGGCCGGGATGCACCCAAAGTGGCCGTTATCGGTGCAGGTCCAGCGGGTCTCTCTGCTGCCCATTACCTTTCTCTTCGCGGCTACAAAGTAACTATTTTTGAATCTGAAAACAAACCCGGCGGCATGTTAATCAGCGGAATTCCGCCCTACCGTCTCCCGCGGGATGTACTCGAGAAGGAAATAGAATCAATCATAGATGAGAATGTAACTTTAAAGTGCAATACTCCTCTCGGAAAAGACTTTAATATAGACGACCTTTTCAATAAAAAAGGTTTTAAAGCTGTTTTTCTGGCTATGGGAGCACATATAAGTCAGAAACTAAACATAGAAAACGAAGATACCGAACACGTTTATACATCAATGGAATTTTTAAAGTCTTTTCATTTAAACGATAAAAATCTTGCCAGAGGAAGAGTAGGTGTTATTGGCGGCGGGAACTCTGCAATAGACTCAGCCCGTGTAGCACTCCGTCAAAAAGATGTCGAAAGTGTAACAATTTTTTATCGCCGCACGCGTCAGGAAATGCCTGCTTTTGAGGAAGAGATAGACGCTACAATAGATGAAAAGATAAAAATTGAACTCCTTGTTTCTCCGGTGAAAATTCACACTAAAAACGGAAGTTTGAGTGGTGTCGAATTTATCAAAAACAGATTAGGGGAAGTTGACGCAAGCGGACGCCGCAGACCTGTTCCAATTCCGAAATCGGAGTATATTGCTGCGCTTGATACCTTGATAGTTGCGATTGGCGAACAACCGAGTATCAGTGATGTATCGACATTTGGATTGGAGTTCGCAGATGGAAGAAAAATCAAGATTGAAAAGGAAACTCTCGAAACAAATAAGCCTGGCATCTTTGCAGGCGGCGATGTGGTGACCGGTCCTAATACTGTTGTCGATGCAATTGCCCACGGGAAAAAAGCGGCAGTAATGATTGACCGCTATCTAAGTGATATTGATTTATATCAGCCTATTTCCCCTCAACTTCCACAAGAATATATCGAGCCTGTAGAAGTTGAAGAAGAACTGGGCAAGGAAACCAGGGTTGCACAGCCAACTGTCCCGGTCGATTCACGGATACAAAATTTTAAAGAAGTGGAAATGTGCTTTTCAGTTGAAGAAGCAACAAAGGAAGCCGGAAGATGTCTCAGGTGTGACCTGGAATTTACACAACTAAAACAAGATAAAAAAGATGAAAAAGAATCTTTAGCCGCTGGAGGAAAAGAATGATTTCATTGAAAATAAATGGCTTGAATGTTTCAGTTGAAGAAGGAACGACACTATTAGAAGCCGCCCGCTTTTTAGGTTTTCCTGTTCCAACATTGTGTCATACGGACGGGCTCACGCCTTACGGTGCCTGCCGCCTCTGCGTGGTAGAAATCCGACAAGGTTCTAAATCCAGATTAGTTACTTCATGCACTTATCCCGCTGAAGAAGGGCTCATTGTTCGAACAGCATCGGAGCGCGTTGTCAAAGCTCGAAAAATAATCATCGAACTGTTATTAGCATCGTGTCCCCAATCGAAAACGATTCAAGACCTTGCTTCAGCACACAATGTACGCCGGCAGCGTTTCAGACAGGAATATGAAGACTGTATTTTATGCGGTTTGTGCGTCCGGTATTGTGAAGAACAAATGATGGCAAAAGCCATCGGTTTTCGCGGAAGGGGAGAGAACAGGAGTATCGGAACACCTTTCGATGTTCCTTCCGATGTCTGCCGCCTCTGCGGCGGATGTATGTATGTATGCCCGGCATGCCAGCTCAGGTGTACGTATACCGAGCCGGAAAAAGCTGTGTGCGGGGGTTGTGCAAATTTAAGCCCGCCATGTATCGAAAAGGAAAAATTCGATGATATGATGTGTTATATGGATCCCTGCGTTGCATGTGAAATTAAAAAAGACTAAAAAATACGAAAAGGAGGAGTACAAAATGTCATTTTCCAGAGTAAATACTTCTGCAGCTACGTTGACAAAAAATAGAACCGAAGGATCAATCTCACCCGTTTCGGGAATGTGCGTAACCTGCGTTGACGGCTGTATCGGAATGTGCGAGATAGGCAAATCCGCTTACCGCGGGCATGAGGTAATCTATCCCCAGCCGTTTGGGGTAATAACAACCGCTGCCGAAAAAACATATCCGGTAGATTATTCCCATTTCAACATAATGGGTACGGCTGTGGGCGCAGTGGGAATTGAAGCCGACAGCGACAAAGCAATTTTCCCGGCTGTGAATCTCGAAGTCCGGTTCGGGCATGATAAAGGATTAAAGTTTCGATATCCGTGGATTATTCCCGGCATCGGTTCAACCAACATAGCAAAGAACAACTGGGAAGGTCTTGGTATCGGTTCAGCTATTGCAGGTACGGGATTGACTATCGGTGAGAATGTTGTCGGAATGGACGCAGAAGCTAAAATCACAAACGGCAGGGTTGTCGATGCGGTGGATTTAAAGCGCAGGATCAGACTTTTTATGGATTACCAGCGCGACGGTTACGGTGCAATAATTCTACAGGCGAACATCGAGGATACACGTCTGGGAGTACAGGAATTTGCCATAGAAAAGCTCGGCGTCCAGTGTGTTGAACTCAAATGGGGCCAGGGGGCGAAGGATATTGGCGGTGAAGTTAAAATAACCGACCTTAAAAAAGCCCAGATGTTGTATGAACGGGGATATATAGTTCTGCCGAACCCGACCGATCCTGACGTAATAAAGGCTTTTGAGCGGGGCGCTTTTAAAGAATTTGAACGCCATTCCCGGGTTGGGATGGTTACTGAAGAATCTTTTGGAAAAAGAGTTGAAGAACTGCGCAAAGCAGGTGCAAAATACATTTTTCTAAAAACGGGCGCCTACAGACCGGCTGACCTTGCGCGCGCTGTTCTGTTTGCGTCCAAATTTAAATTAGACCTTCTTACCGTTGACGGTGCAGGCGGAGGAACCGGTATGAGCCCGTGGCGGATGATGAACGAGTGGGGAGTGCCTCCGGTGGAACTGCATTCGCTTCTATACCAATATGTGAAGCGCATTGCCGATAAAGGTGGATACGTACCAGCTCTCGCAGTAGCGGGAGGATTTACTTTCGAGGACCAGATATTCAAGGGACTTGCTCTTGGAGCGCCATTCGTTAAACTCGTAGGTATGGCGAGGGGTCCTATAGCCGCGGCGAT
>LJUD01000080.1 GCA_001304035.1 bacterium SM23_31
GTAATTATCCCGAAAAATTGCAGCCTTTATACCTTAAGCATACATCAATTATATTTTGAAATCAGTAAAGCCATCTCGGCAGGTTTACGCAGAATAGGTATTCCTGTTGAAATTGAACGTAATAAACCGAACCGCAAAGGAAACTACGACACATATTATGATTGCTTTGGAAGTACTGCCAGGTTCGAAATAAAAAATTCCGGCAGAAAAATGGTTGGGAGTGCCCAGCGGCGTATGGCGAACGGTATCCTCCAGCACGGTTCAATTCTATTAGTCGATCAGCAGTACATTCTAAAAAAATTATTTACCGGTAACGATGACGTTATACATGGTTCTCTGAACGATCTTACGGTGGAGGATAATGAATTGGCGGTCGATCATCAGGCACAGGGCAAAATTATAGATGCACTGCTCCGGGGTTTTGAATCTGAACTGGGCTGCTGTTGGGAAAAAGAAATAGATTTATCGTATTTTTTTACTCATGAGGCTCAATTAAAAAAGAGATATAGTATCTATCGTGCACACTTCTATGCACATCTGTTAAAACGGTAACCGGGTATAAGGAAAAGAGATAGGTGAATAATGAGAAAAATTTACAGTTGTTTACTTTTAACTACTTTTATATTTCTTGGCTCCGGGGCAGCCGCACAAGATTTGAACTTGAACAATTATGGCGCTGCAACCTTTTCGAATCTTACTAAAGCAGCCGGACAGATTCTCGGAAGCGGGTTATATCACACAGCCGCAATACACAGGTTTGGCGGTGTCGACCTCGGCTTGAAGTCGATGCTCGGATATATTCCGAAAAAAAACCAATTAGGCCCTCTCGACGGCACTAAAGCTGTTATTATTCCTGTGTTCCAGGCAAATGTTGGGCTTTTTGGTCGATTCGAAGTCGGGGGACGGCTGTTCTCGTTCCGGTTCGGCGATGAGAACAAAGAAAAGGTTGAACTGACATCGGGATTGGTAAAATTCAGTGTATTACGCGGTATAGGTTTGCCCGATGTCACGATCTTTTCTGCGTACAGCCGTATAACAGGTATTTCCGATTTTTCCCTCAGTGCAATTACTGTTGGAGGAATCGTAGGGAAAAGCATTCCTGTTATAACCGTATATGCAGGAGCGAATTACAACATAATTAAGATGGATGTTGATCTTGCTCCGGATGCACACTATCCGGAAGGATTTAGTGAATCTTACAAGGAAAATGTACCACATTTTGCATTTGGCATATCTCTCGGATTGACCCCTTTTACAAAAATGAATGTTGAATATAATATTGGAGAATTTCAAACCGCAACTTTTGGCATTGTACTCTCCATTTTTTAGCGGAATTTCATAAAAAATATGAACGGAACTGTGTTAATATTTGTTTAATAATTATATCCTGTTCGAAATTATTCATTAATGAAAAAAAAGATATTACTATTAGGGTCAACAGGTTCTGTTGGTCGGAATACCCTCGAAATAATCGAACAAAATCCCGATGAATTTGAATTAGTAGGTATTTCTGCGCATTCAAACGTTGATCTTATGAGCCGGCAGTATCAAAAGTACAATCCTGCTTGTGTGTGCATAAGCAACTCCGAGTTTGCAAACGGCATTGCGAAAACCGTCTATAACGGTAGTCAGCTATTCTCGGGGAGCGAGGGATTGCGAACAATGGTTCGAGAGGCAGATGCGGATATAGTGGTAAATAGTATTGTCGGCGCTGCAGGACTTCTTCCAACGCTTGATGCCATAGCTGCCGGGAAAAATGTCGCACTGGCAAATAAGGAGTCCCTGGTTGTAGCGGGAGAATTGGTAACTTCTGAAGCCAGAACTCATGGCGTCGAAATTTTTCCGGTAGACAGCGAACACAGTGCGATTTGGCAGTGTCTTCTGGGTGAGAACAATAATACCATAAGGCGCATAATATTAACCGCTTCGGGAGGCCCTTTTCTTAAACGGAAAGAGGAAACATTTGATTCTATTACGGTAGAAGAAGCACTTAATCACCCCAATTGGAAGATGGGAAATAAAATTACCATCGATTCGGCGACATTAATGAATAAAGGATTCGAAGTTATTGAAACATTCTGGTTATTTGGTGTACCGCCGGATAACATTGATGTTGTAATTCACCCTCAATCAATTATTCACTCGATGGTAGAATTTATTGACGGCTCGGTTAAGGCGCAGCTGGGAATTCCGGATATGAAAATCCCAATACAGTTTGCATTAACATATCCCGAACGCCGCCCCATGGCAATGCATAACAGCTTCTTATTTTCCCATGCGGAGTTAACTTTTGAACCGCCTGATTATGAACAATTTCCATGCTTGCTTATGGCTTACAACTCACTCCAGGCAGGCGGTACTGTACCCGCAGTACTTAATGCTGCAAACGAAGTGGCTGTTACGTTATTTATAAAGGGAGAAATAAAATTCTCCGATATACCGGTTTTAATTGATACGGCTCTTCAATTACATACAATAAAACATAATCCTTCTCTTGACGACTATCTGGAGGCTGACCAATGGGCAAGAAGTGTAACACTAAAAAAGGTACAACATTATGATTGATATATTTTCAACAATTTTTTGGGTAATTATTGTTCTGGGAGTTCTCGTATTTTTTCATGAATTAGGGCATTTCATTGCTGCCAAGTTGACGGGAATCAGGGTAGAACGGTTCTCTATCGGTTTTCCCCCGCGTTTGTTCGGTAAAAAAATAGGCGATACCGATTACTGTGTTCAATTAACTCCCCTCGGCGGGTATTGTAAGATGTCGGGAATGATCGATGAATCTCTCGATCCCGAAGGGATCAAAGGTGAACCCTGGGAATTTATGTCAAAACCGACACATATACGAATGTTTGTTTTACTCGCCGGTCCATTGATGAATTTCATAGTCGCCGTCTTATTTTTTGCATTACATGCAAACATTATAGGCATAGAATATGAAGATAGCCCGACAATCGGAAGCATTACGCAGGGCCTTCCGGCAGAGCAGGCAGGACTGTTAACCGGTGATATGATTACGGCTATTGACGGTACACAGGTAGAATCATGGATTGAATTGACCGAGATTATAAGAAAACGCCCGCTTGAGACGGTAACGCTCAAGGTTATGCGAAATAATGAAACATTTGATAAACAGGTTACAATTGCTAAACAGGATAATCCTTCCGACGAAGTTGATGAAGAAGTGGGTGTTCTCGGTATTGGGATTGCTTACTATGAAATCGGCTTTTTTAAAAGTATTGAAACGGGTTTTGTGCGGACAGGGGAACTAACGTGGTTGATTGCTGTAACTATAAAATCGTTGATATTCGGCAATGAACGACTAAAAGACGCCCTCGGTGGACCGATAAAAATTGCCCAAATGACAAATGAATTTCGGAAAACAAGCATTGCAGCGTTTATCTTTTTTGTGGCATTTCTCAGTTTAAATCTCGGATTTATGAATCTCCTGCCTATCCCGGTTCTGGATGGGGGGCATTTAATGATACTCATGGTCGAGGGATTAGTCAAAAAGCAGCTGCCGGTTAGAGCAAGACTCGTTATCCAGCAAATTGGAATGGCGCTTCTTCTGGCTTTGATGATTTTCATTATTTTTAACGATATTATGCGAATATCTTCCGCCCCGGGTTAAAAATTATTCTTACAATGTTTTATGGATAGTATTTTACTTTTTTAAGAAGGTCGTATTCATAATCCCCTCTTAATTTATGCGAGAGGATCAGAGCGAGGGTGAGGAAATTGTGAGAAATTATAAATTTATTTGCAATGATTGATAAGAGTAAATGATTGCTTTACTTCAGGATAATTTTTCCCGCTATCTGCTGCCGGTCTTCTTCGAGTTTTTTGACCTCTTTTAGAATTATGCTCCAGGCTTTCTTTAGGTATTGGTCGCAGCAGTGGACCGATACATCCTTATCACTGAGCAGTTTACAATACTTTTTATTAAGCTCTTTGTATTCGTTAAAGTCTTTTACTTTTTTTCCGGCAAACCATTTTGGAGGGGTTTCCTTATATACAAGCCGTTTCAAACATACCGCACATACCATTTTTCTGCAGTACTGGCACATTTGAACTTCAACCGTGGATTTACACTCCTTACACTTTTCCTGAAAAAATCCCATTGTTCAATCCGTTTTTCATACCGAGCAGATTACCATCTAATACTTCAGCTCACCGCTCATTAACAATTAGGCTTGACATTATTAAGCATTTCATTTATCTTAAGTACATGAAATATAGTTAATTTTAAGTACTAATACAATTGAGTTTTTGTATATGGTACATTTTTTTATACTGTTTTTTTCATATTAGCGACCGGTTAACCATTACATATTGCTTATGGATAATACGATAGGTATTTTACTTGACTTTTAATTGTATATTAATGACAAATGGTAATAAATTTTTATTCAGTGAGTTTATATGTCATTTTCGCAAGTACTTTGGGGAAAGTCAATGCTGAAATTTAACCTTAAACAAACGTTTTCTTAATATGAAATGCCGTAATGTCGGAGATACAAATAAATCTTAAAATGTTCAGGAATATACAATGACTGACTCAAAAAGCACATATTTCCCGGGGCGGTACTGGCACCTTCTTGATGACGGACGCGTGCAGTGCGACCTGTGTCCGCGATACTGCATCCTGAACGAAGGTCAGCGGGGATTCTGTTTTGTACGGATGAACGAAAACAACCGGATAGTGCTCACCACGTACGGGCGCAGCAGCGGCTTCTGCGTTGATCCGATTGAAAAAAAGCCGCTCAATCACTTCTATCCCGGATCGAGCATACTGTCGTTCGGTACTGCCGGGTGCAATCTTGGATGCAAGTTCTGCCAGAACTGGGACATAAGCAAGTCGAAGGAGATGGACCGGCTTGCCGATACAGCCTCGCCCGAAAAAATCGCCGAAACAGCAAAAAGGCTTGAATGCAAATCGGTTGCGTTCACCTATAACGACCCGGTGATTTTTGCAGAATACGCCGTTGATATTGCGAAGGCGTGCCATGAAATCGGAATATATACTGTCGCAGTTACGGCAGGTTACATCACCGAAGAGGCACGCGGTGAGTTTTTCTCGCATATGGACGCCGCAAACGTCGATTTTAAGGCATTTACACAGGATTTTTACAAAAGATTGTGCCTGGGAAATCTTGAACCGGTGCTGGATACGCTGAAATACCTGAAACACGAGACTAATGTATGGATCGAGCTTACTACTCTTTTAATTCCCGGAGAGAATGACAGCAATAAGGAACTGAACGAACTCTCCGAGTGGGTTGCCAAAGAGCTTGGCTGCGACGTGCCTCTCCATTTTTCCGCATTTCATCCCGATTTTAAAATGAGAAATTATTCTCCCACTCCTGCAAGCACTTTAACCAGAGCCCGCGATATTGCAATATCTAAAGGTATCCACTATGTCTTTACAGTGAACGTGAATGACGTAGAAGGCGGCAGTACATACTGCCCGAAGTGTAAAAACCTTCTTATCGAGCGCGACTGGTACGCACTCGGGGAGTACAACCTTGAAGGAAACCGCTGTTCCTTTTGCGGATTTGAAATTGCCGGTCATTTCGAAACCAAACCCGGCACATGGGGCAGAAAACGCATGCCGGTAAGATTAGGCGACGTTAGTTTATAAGAATGATAGATGCGATGTATGTGTAGGGGCGAAAGGGCGCGATGTGATAAATGCCCTTTCACCTTATTCACTTTGCATTTTTCATAATATAAAAACGTCTCTGCGTGCTCTGCATATTTTTTCTCTGCGTTCTTTGCGGTTAATCTTTTAAAAAGTTATTTTCTCTTTTTTTCCGCAAGGTTTTGAATACTGATCTGTGCGGCAATGTTTTCGGAGATGGCAGTAAAAACCTTTGTTTCCTCTGAATCCGGATCGAATATGACTACCGGCTTGCCGGCGTCGGATTTTTCCCTTATTGATGTTGTCAGGGGAATTTCGCCGAGAAAGGGAATACCAAACTCCCTGCTCGCCTTTGCCACGCCTCCTTCACCAAAGATTCTCTCCTTTTCGCCGCAGTGAGAGCAAACATAGTAACTCATGTTCTCGATAATGCCGATAACGGGTGCATTTAACTTGTTGAACATCAGGATTGCCCTCCGGGCAACGTTCAGCGCAACGTCCTGTGGTGTGGAGACAATCACTGCACCGGTCAGCGGGATCGACTGGCACAGTGTGAGCTGTACATCGCCGGTTCCCGGCGGCAAGTCTATCACTAAATAATCGAGCGAGCCCCATTCGACGCTGCCGAGAAACTGCTCAACCATTTTACCGAGCATAGGACCGCGCCAGATAACAGCCTGATTCTGCTGCGTAAAAAACCCCATAGACATTATTTTGATACCGTGGTGTTCTGCCGGGAGGATCATATCGTTCCCGGCTGCTTTCGGTTCATAAGAGACGCCCATAATCTGGGGAACGCTCGGTCCGTATATATCCGCATCCAAAAGACCGACAGAAGCGCCGGCTCTTTTGAGTGCAAGGGCAATATTCACGCTGACTGTCGACTTGCCTACTCCTCCTTTCCCGCTTGCAATTGGAATAATATTCTTCACATCCGGGAGCAGCTTTGTCTCTCTGCCGTCTTTTGTTGAAGTAACTTTTGACGTCATCTTAATATTAACCTCTTTAACGCCCGGAACTGCCGAGACCGCCTGCCGCGCTTCTTCGTGCAGTTTGTCTTTTGCAGGGCACGCCGGAGTCGTAAGTTCAATTGCAAATGACACCCGCCCATCTGACAGGGCGAGATTCTTAATAAATCCCAGTGATACAATATCCGCATGAAGGTCGGGGTCTATAACCTTTCGCAGTGCATTTAAAATCATTTCTTCGTTCAAAGTTCTTCTCCAAATTTAAATGTGTTTACCATATTCCTATTTTATCTTTTACTTCGTCGGATGCCATAGTACGCGGGTTCCATTGTGGTTCCCAGACTATCTTTATCTCGGTTTCTTCTATTCCGGGAAGCGTTTTGAGAACGTCATTAACCTGTGAAACAATTATCTGACCGTGCGGACACACCGGCGACGTGAGCGTCACACGGACGGTCACTTTTTTACCGTCTTTCTCAATGTCAGCCCCGTACACAAGCCCGAGGTCGACAATTCCTATTCCGATTTCCGGATCAACCACCGATTTTAATGCTTCGAATACGATGTCTTCAGTAATTAACACTAAAAGTTTCTCCTTTATTCCGGTAGAGAAGGTGACACAAGTGTTTCCTTTTCCTGGCGGGCTTTGATTAAATCGTTCAGCGTTATCCATGGAATGAGAGCGCATTTTATACGGGAATGGTACTTCTTCACACCCTCTAATGCGTCTAAATCACCGATATCCATATCATCCGGGAGTTTCTTCCCATGCATCATTTCACGAAAGGCTTCGGTAATTTGCTGAATTTCCTTCAGGCTTTTACCCGGGAGAAGTTCGGCAAGCATCGAACCGGATGCAACACTTATGGCACATCCCTGTGAATCAACGGCAACGTCTTCTAAATATCCGTTAGTGAATTTCGCCTTAATTGTTACTTGGTCTCCGCAAAGCGGGTTGTACCCTTTATGCTCTGCATCAATCCTGTCTAATTCCTTGCGGCCTCGCGGATTTTTATAATGGTCGAGAATCGTGTCCCGGTATAAATCATCCAGTTTAACTTGTTTCATATTGAAAATACTCCCGTGCTTTTTTTAAACCTTCAATTAATGCATCAACGTCTGCTTTATCGTTATAAATATAAAAGCTGGCACGGACGTTTGCAGGAATATTGTACCTTCGCATAAGCGGCTGCGCACAATGATGACCCGCCCGGATTGCAATGCCGTATGAATCTAAAATTGTACTGAGATCATGCGGGTGAATTAATTTATCATAAAACGCAACTACTCCGGCTCGATGTTCGATATCTCTTGGCCCGTATACGGTTAAATCCGGAAATGTTTCCAAACGTTCAAGCGTATATGCTGTTAATTCTTTTTCATGAATCCGAATTGCATCCATACTCAATTTTTCAAGATAGTCAATTGCGGATGAAAACGCAATGACGTCTGCATAATTCGGTGTGCCGGCTTCAAATTTCCAGGGAATTTCAGCCCAGGTAGCGCTGTTAAGTGTAACCTCCTGTATCATGCCGCCGCCGGTGAGTACCGGCTCCATTTTTTCCAGCAGTTCAGGTTTTCCGTACAGGACGCCGATTCCGGTAGGCCCTAACATCTTATGGGCGGAAAATGCCAGAAAATCACAGTCGAGTTCTTTTGCATCAACTTTCGTATGGGGTACACCCTGCGCACCGTCCAATACGGTGACTGCATTATAACTGTGCGCCGCTTTAATTATCTCTGATACGGGATTTATAGTGCCGAGTACATTAGAAACCATAGTAACGGACACAACCTTTGTGCGCTCAGACAGCAGCTTGTAAAAAATGTCCATATCCAGATAGCCGTCTTCGGTAACGGGAATATGCTTCAATACAGCGCCGGTTTCCTGCGCAATCATTATCCAGGGGACAAGATTGCTGTGATGTTCCATTTCCGTGAGAATAATTTCGTCGCCTGCTTTAATATTAGCTTTGCTCCACGAACGCGCAACAAGATTAAGGGATTCGGTTGTATTTCGCGTAAAGACAATGCCCCGTTGGTCAACGCCGCCGATAAACCGGGCAATCTTTTCACGCAAATTCTCGTATGCTGAAGATGATTCCTCCGACAGTGTATAAGCTCCCCGGTGAATATTCGCATTCGAGGTCCTGTAAAAGAAAGAAAGCGCATTGATTACGCATGCCGGTTTCTGTGTCGTCGCTGCGCTGTCAAGATATACGATGCGGTTACCATGGATTTTCCTGTTTAAAATCGGAAAATCATTTCGTATAATATCAACATTCAAAACTTGTTTTCCGGTCTCAGCCGGCATCTGAATTACTCCATCGGTTTTTGTTGTCATGGTATAATCCTGTTTAATATTTGCTTATGTCAATATAAATAGCACCGTTCTCAATACGAACCGGGAACGTTTTTATCGGTGCGTAAGCCGGCTGCCGTTTAATTTCTCCGGTTGTAACATCAAATCTGGCGCCGTGACGCGGACACTCGATCTCGGTTCCGCGCAGTTTACCCTCACCGAGCGGTGCATCATCATGCGAACAGACATTTTCTATTGCATAAAATGTTCCGTCCACATTGCAGATTGCAACAGGGATATCTTCTACTTCAAAAATCTTTACTTCTCCAACAGGGATATCGTCAACCTCCGCAACTTTTATCATGGTATCACTCAAATGTCCATCCTCCTTTTAATCTGTAGTTGATATACTTTCTGAGACGACCTCTTAGTTCTTCGGGGATACGTTTCAGGGAGTTTTCCATAAATCCTTCGATAATGAGCTGCACAGCCTCATATTCGGGGATACCGCGGCTTTTTAAATAAAATATTTCATTCTCATCGGGAGGCCCCGTTGCCGCTCCATGAGAGCAGCGGACTTCATCCTGGTTTATCTCCAATTCAGGGATCGATTCAATGCGACACCCGGATGAAAGAAGAAGGTTACGGTTTTCCTGGTATGCCTCGCTGAAGGGAGCATTGTTTTCGATAGTAATCCTGCCTGTGTACGCTGAACGTGAACGGTCTTTAAGTACAACTCTAAAGTTAATATTGCTGAGTGTATTCGGCGCATGATGCTCATGGACAGTGAGATGGTCAAAGTGTTGCCGCTTTTCACCGAAAAGAAATCCTTCAAGCTGACTCTCGCTTCCTCCTCCGGCAAGATTGGATCCAAGATTTGCTTTTGTAATCTTCCCGCCAAAAGATGCAATAGCCGTGAGCGTTTTTGCGCTGCTTTCTACCATTGATCTGTGGGTGAAATAAAACCTGGCGCCTTCATTGAGATTCTGCACCATTAAATGTCGCAATTGGGATGCTTTTCCTGCAAATGTTTCGGCTGCGGCATTTATGTAATGTGAATCCGAATTCATAAGTCCGCCGGTATACTCATCGATAATGGATA
>LJUD01000081.1 GCA_001304035.1 bacterium SM23_31
ATTTTTTTCGCTATCGGTATCATAATATCTAAGCGTTGCTTTATTTCAGAGGCTCCTGCCTATGATTTGGAAGAGTACATATCGGCATATTGCTTGAATGACACCTGATTTAACGGCAAAGCCGCTACAACTATGCGTTCCACGTCGGGAATACATTCACCCTCACCCTGATCCCGATTAATCATTGAACTAAAGTCTCCCCCTTTTTAGAAGGGGGATTAAGGGGGATTTTCCCTTCTCGCTACCGGTCGCAGACTGAAATCCTGACACAACGGGAAGTTGAATAATCCAGCAATCACCCCCAATCCCCCGAATGCTCGGGGGATTGGGGGTGCCACTCATCTATTTTATTCTTTTAAAAACGCTCACCCTAACCCCGAGTACTCAGGGAATAATCAGCTGCGTCAAGGACTGAAGTCCTGACGCAACGAGAAAAACCGTTACATAACAGAGAAATAATCCGCAGTATCGGGTCGGGAATCAGCAGCAGAGCATCAGCAAAGAATATGAAGACTATTTTATCAGGTAGCGACCATTTGAGTCAGCTTGTTTCCGCGAATCTATTGTGAAACATATAATTTTATATCATTTCGTTGATTATATTTAACATTCTCATTCTAAATATTTAAATTGTAAATTGCAATAGGAAAATCAAGTTTTTTTCCTAAAATAACGGATAAGCTTCTGTAGTATATAATGATAATGTTACTGTATAAAATGTGTCATATGAATAATATCACATTATTTGCAAAAATATTTCATTAAAATTCTGCAAATATATATAATAGAATTCACTCTAAAAAGGGTATAAACCGGGATGTCATGGACCATTCCATGACACAATTTCTACAAAATAGCCTTAAAGTCACGGATTGGTCCGTGACTTCCATAACTGTAATTTTCCTGATTGACCTTTTTGAGCAGATTAATAGTATTGGGATTAAATTATTTTCTGGTCGCCGTCGAGGTATTCGCTGACGTAGATACCAAAGTCCTGTGGATCACGGTATCTGACAATTTTTAAATCTGCGCTTTCGTATTTAGATGGAGTAATGATCCTCCCCGCCCCTATTTTTTTCCCTTTAGCGTTCATAACCAGTATTACGTACGGTCTGAAAAGGTTGTCGCGGTTAATTTCCTTTACAATACCTATCTGTCCCGTATTAAATTCAACAACGCTTCCTACTGGAAAAATACCGATAACCTCGATAAATTTATCCACATAGTCAGCTCTGAATTCTTTTTCTGCACGAGCTTTTAAAAACGTGAGAGCATGCGGGGGGTTCATCCCGGGTTTATATACTCGTGCACTGGTCAATGCGTCATAGACATCGACAACGCCGCTTAAAACACTTTCCGGCAGAAGCAGATCAAGTGTTTTGCCGCATGGATAGCCGTTCCCATCAGCCTTTTCGTGATGCTCATACGCCATCAATTGCGCCACTTCCGGTATATCGCCGCGTTCCTTCAATAACTCATAACCGTAGTTAGCATGTTTCTGAATCTCCATACGCTCTTCGTGAGTCAATTTGCCGGGTTTATTTAATATTTTTTCCGGTATTTTCATTTTCCCTACGTCATGGAGCATTGCGCCAAATCCGATTACATCGACCTGCTTTCTGCTAAAACCCAATTCCCTTGCAAGAGCAATTGCAAGCACGGTTACGTTTATTGAATGAGTAAAAGTATATTCATCAAAACTTTTTAAACGAGTCAGGCTTAAAAGTGCATCCTTGTTTCTGAATATGCTTTTTACCATCTCATTTACATGCTTTTTGGCAATTTCGGTTTCAAAACTTTTACCTACAGCGGCATCCTGGAGCATTTTCTTTACATTCCCGACAGCCTCTGCTTTAATTGTCCGCGATATTTTCAATTCTTCTTCGAACGGAACCAGGGGTTTGTCCGGAGTTTCTTTCTTTTTTTCTTTTATATCGAATGTGTCGAGGAGTTCTTCCGCATGAGGCTCTTCGGGTTCAGGTTCGGCAACCTCTTCAATTACGGATTCGGATTCCTCAATTTTCGGCATCTCTTTTTGTACCGCCGCTTCGTTATTTACCTGCTTTTCAGGTTCAGTCTTTTGCGATTTTTCCGTATCGATAAGCAAGAATTTTATTCTTTTACTTTTTAATTCTTCAAGCTTCTCCGGTGAATCAACCAGCACATTTTGAATAAAATCCACGTTCATAAAAGATTCGACCGATGTATCGAGAACCGCCCGCTCTATAAACATACCAACTTTCAATTCATTACGGGGAATGCGCACTTTCATACGGAAAACCTTATGTTATAAAATAGAAAAAGAAATCGCCCCTGTAAATTCAAAACAAAGAAAAATAGAAAATAGTACCGTATAATTTAAAAAATAACGATGTAAAATATATGAATTTTTCATTGTCAACGCAACAGAATATTTTTATATTCTTTTATAATTTTATTTTTTAATGGTCACACAACGTAGTTACAGCTTTGCGGCTGTTCCGCTAAGGGAGTTAAAAAAATCTCCTGATAAAGCATTTATAAATTATAACAGCTTATAAATCTGGTGGAATTAATGAACGAATATTGCAAAAGAACAACTTATTACATATAATTCACAGAACTTATTAATCCGAAACAGACAGAAGCCGATAAAAAAAATCAAAAATCAGGTAATTTTTTTAATATTTTTCGGTTTTTTTCTTGCATATATGACTTTTAATATGTATAATAAGTCAAATTGCAATTTTTTCACAAAATGTGAAGAAGGTTTGATGATATTAACGGTTATCTATTAGCTGTAATTTCATCCTACAATAATTTGATATCTCATCAATGAATCTTCATTTTTATAAATGTTTTCTTGACAAAAAGAAAAAAATACATTATTTTTGCAGGTAAAATTACATTGATTATATAATGGGAAGCCAAATCATATAACGTTACACTCGGAGGTTTTTATGAAAAAGACATTATTATTAATTCTCATTTTTATGTTTTCAGGCTTTAGCTCGGTTGTTGCACAAACTGATGAACCACCCAGCATTTTCATAAACTGGGGACCAAACAAACCAATGCTTCCGGAGGTTTTTTATGATTTTTGGCAGACAACCTTTTATGATCTTGGAGGCGGCGTAGAAAAAAAGTTGCAAGAAAATATTTCAGTATTTGGCATGTTTGAATGGCACAAATTCAGTTTTATCAGGAAAAAAGGATTTCCTGTTGAAGAAGTGGGACCCGTTGACCATATTGCTTATGTCAGCACAATTTCAGGAACGGCTAATGTGAAGTATTCTTTTAACTTCCCCCGTTTGCAAAAGATCAGCGGGTACGTTTATGGCGGCGGCGGTCTTTTGCGGGTTTTACCGAGTCTCGTTGATTTTGCAAATAAGATAAAATGGTATTACGATGAGCAAGATGAGCTAGATGGGATTGGTATAGCCGGCGAACCTATAGGCTCTGATAGATATTCACCCGACGTTTTTAAATTCAAAGATAATAAATCTTGGATTGCTCAAGCAGACAAGAAAATGCTCGGCTGTGCGCAGGCTGGTTTTGGCATTTCATTTGCACAAGAAGAAGGAGCTGTATTCCTGGACGTACGGTATATGGTGGCATTTTCTGAACATGAATTAACTGCGTTTCTGCCAATAAAAGTCGGTTACATTTTCTCTATTAGATAACTCTGATACTTTCTCTCAAAAATATGATAGAGAGAAATATTTACGTTCCAGAGTGTGCTGTCTCTATACTATTTTGCTAACCTTTATTTATCGGGAGTAAACAATATAAGATAGAGAACGTTTTCACACTTCTATAAGAAAAGTATAATAGCATTTTTATACTTAAAATGTAATTCTGCAAATAAAAAACTCCTGCCACAACAGGCAGGAGTTTTATTTTCATAAGAAATAATATTATGCGGCTGTTTTTTTATCTTTTGGATTAAGCGTAAGTCCCATTTCAGCCATAACCTTCTCATCAGTGGTAATATCGTACATCTTAAGAAGTTTTTCTTTATTCCAGATCATTTCTTCACGCGAATACGCAGCCCAATCGTGAATTTTTGTCAATTCAATAGCATCTACGGGACAAGCCTCTTCACACATCCCGCAATATATACACACTAACATATTGATATCAAACCGTTCGGGCATACGTTCACGGTCAGTCCATTCGGGTGGTGTCGGCACCGGCTCGATTGTAATACAGTTTGCAGGGCAGGCAGTGGCACACATCTCACATGCCACACATTTTATACGGTCTTGTTCATCTTTATTAAGGCGATGGAATCCCCGGTAGCCCGCCGGCTTGTCTCTTCGTTCTTCGGGATATTGGATAGTTACCCGTTTATGAGGGCGGATCAAGTGTTTTAAAGTAACCAACATTCCCTTAAAAATTGCAGGAAAATAGAGTTTTTCTGCCAGCGTAAGTTTAAGATTCTGACGTATCATTATTCATTCCTTTTATTATCATATTCAATCCCCCTATTTGTCCGAAAGTTCTGTCAAATATTTTCTTTTCAATAAAGGGCAATCTAAAAAGCCGATTTTATTTATTTCAATGCCTCGACAGCGGCTTCATAATTCGGTTCCTGTTCGATTTCCGGCACCAGTTCGGTATAAATCACTGTTCCATTTTCGTCCAAAACCACAACAGACCGAGCCAAAAGACCGGCTAAAGGTCCGTCAATAATGCGTACACCATATTTTTCACCGAAGTTTTTATTCCTTAAATCGGATAATGTAACAACATTTTCAATTCCTTCGGTTTCACAAAAGCGTTTATGAGCAAATGGTAAATCCGCCGAAATGGCTAAGACCGCCGTTTTATCGAGTTTGGCAGCTTCCTTGTTAAATTTTCGTACCGAAGTCGCACAAATGCCGGTATCGAGGCTTGGGAATATATTGAGGACAACTTTTTTGCCTGAGAAATCTTTTAACGTAACATCTGATAAATCATTTTTTGTCAGCAAAAAGTCCGGCGCTTTTGAATTCACTTCCGGCAGTGAACCAATCGTATGTATAGTATTACCACCCAACGTTATAGCTGCCATTATACCTCCCTTTTTTATTATGCGTGAACAATTGTTTTATATTATTATGCTCCGGATGCCGCATTAAAAATAATCCGTCGAATGCATGACTCACTTTTTTGAATAACCAGGAAATAAGAATCAATTACCCTTTTATATTCCAAAACCGGCTAATGCTAATTTGACCCGGAGTTTACATTTTTTACTTTAGAATTTCTTTTCTATCCCTGGGATCCACCACTTCGCAGCATGTATAACGGAGACATCTGCCGCAGTTTTTTTACTGTTTTTATTACTTCTTCTGCAACGTAATCCACTTCTTCTTCGGTATTGAATCTGTGCAGACCGAATCTTACGGAGTTGAATGCCCGTTCTTCTCCTATTCCAAGAGCCATTAACACATACGAGGGACCCGGTTTTGCAGAATTACATGCCGAACCGGAGGAAAACGCTATATTTTTCAAATCCATCAAAATAGACTGTCCCTCAGCATATAAGAATGCAAGATTAAGATTATTCGGAAGCCTTTTTACCGGATGCCCGTTAAGGTACACTTCATCAATTTTTTCAGCGATTGCATTGTATAATCTATCCCGGAGTGCTATTAATCGTTTTGACTCTTGGGGCATTTCTTTTTGACAAATCTCACATGCAGTTCCGAAGCCTACGATCCCCGGTACATTAAGCGTTCCTGAACACATTCCGCCTTCATGACCTCCGCCATTAATAATCGGTTTCAATTTCACACGCGGATTCTCTTTATGGGAATCCACCATTTCGTGACGAACATACAGCGCTCCGGTTCCCTTTGGACCATACATCTTATGTGCCGTAATAGATGCAAGGTCGATGTTCATTTCCTCCACGTCAAACGGAATTTTGCCTGCTGCCTGCGCCGCATCGGTATGAAACAAAACGGAACGTTCCCGCGCAACGGCGCCAATCTCTTTAACCGGTGCGATTGTCCCTATTTCATTACTTGCAGTCATTATTGTAACCAGAATCGTTTCTCCGGTAATTGCACTGCGTACGTCATCAGGATCAACCAATCCATATTTATCAACCGGAAGCACGGTTACTTCAAAGCCTTCCGTTTTCAGCCGTTCGCACGTATTAAGAACGGATTTGTGTTCAGTTTGAGCTGTAATTATATGATTTCCCTTATACCTGTACATTTCAGCAATCCCGCGAATAGCGAGATTGTTTGATTCGGTTGCACCACCGGTAAAAATAATTTCCCGAGGCTTAGCATTAATTAAAGCTGCGATTTTTCTTCGGGCGGTTTCTACTGCTTCTTCTGCTTTCCAGCCGAAGCTGTGAGTTTTACTTGCGGCATTGCCGAAATGCTCGGTAAAATAAGGCATCATTGCCTCAAGCACACGAGGATCTACCGGCGTCGTAGCATTACTATCCATGTAGACAGGCAGTTTCATACATAAAATCCCGAATAACGTGTTAAATCTGCGGAACTTCTTATAGATTATTCCGTGTTGTGAAAAATTACTGTAAAAAAACGAACAGTATCTTTAACAAGAGAGATCCTTTTTATCAATAATTATGACCTGTATTTTACCGAGTCTTTTTCAACGAGTTTCTGCAGTTTCATCATGCCGTCGATAAGAGCTTCCGGACAGGGCGGACACCCCGGAACATATACACTCACCGGAATAAACTGGTCGATTCCCTGGATTAATGTATACGTATTAAATACTCCCCCTGTTGAAGCGCACGCACCCATCGAGACACACCATTTCGGTTCAGGCATCTGCTGCCATATTCTGATCAACACCGGCATCATTTTTATTGCAACCCTGCCCGCAACAATCATAACATCCGACTGGCGGGGTGAAAAACTCAAACGTTCCATGCCGAAACGTGCAAGGTCGTACCGGGAAGCAAGTGTGCTCATGAGTTCAATTGCACAGCATGCCGTTCCGAACGGCATGGGCCACATTGAATTTTTACGCGACCAGTTGATAAGTTTATCCGCCTGAGTAGTCATAAAACCGCTCGGAAGTTTTGATTCTAAACCCATTTTCTATATCCTTTATTACTTTTTATTCTTTGGTGGTTATATTTTTGAATGTATGCTATAATATAATAGCATATGTTAATACTCAGGTCACCGAATAGTCTGCATTTATTTTAGTGTATACCTGACGATCTTTATCTCATGCCCCATTATCTAATTCAAACCCCGAGCACTCGGGATATGTTGGTTACAGCACCGACAGAGAGCAAAATGCATACAATTTTATGCTCTATGTAATATATATTTTCCTAAAAACTTTTTTTATGTATTTATACACGCTGTTCAATCACGAACATATATACACCGTTTGAACTCAGCCGCAAAAACCGCAGGTTTTTTTCGGCTGCAGCGAGTTGTTATGTGTTAATTTACAAATAGTATCAATTAAATCAACGTTATTTAGTGCTTTAAAGTTGCTTGATAAAATAGAACCAGGAACAACCTGTTATGCAATATACTTGAATTTTTACTAATGTTGATCACCCTTAAAAAGAAGGTAACTCCCAAAATTTTCTTCAATGCCATATAATGTAACATTCATTCTATTATTGTTAATATATGCTTGTACTTCGAGAAATTTGTTTCTTTGCCCATTTGTTTCAAATGTGAAATTCAAATCCCTACCCATCAAATGGATATGATCTAATGTGTAGAATTCTTCAGTATCTTCTGAAAGTGAAATTAGCCCGAAAACAGCATTAGCTTTTGTTTCAAACTTTAAAGTAATTTGCATTTCATCATTTGCTTGGTCCGGTTTTGTTTTCCAAACACCTTTGAAATATTGCTTTTCGGTTAATGCGGCTGCATCACTGTGAGTTGAAGTCCTGTCTAAATATTCATCCAATGTTATTCCGCCGCGTGTAAAGAATTCTTCAGGGAGAATCGGAAACATAAATGCTTTTGTAAAATCCCTCATTTTTTCATTCGAGTAAGGGTGAAACTTATTAAGAACATCACCGCCCTCTTTAGTGTCCATGTTTAAGATCAAGACAGGACTATTATTGGTAAAGTCAATTTCCTCCATTGAAAAGCTTTTTATTTCCGAGTTTATTCTCGTTTTGAAATAGACATTTCGTTTTCTAACATCGAATATAATCGACCACTCTGGAACATCATATACCTTAAGTGCATCCAACATTTCAAAGCCATAGTCCACAATATCCTGGGAAGGTTTATAGTCTCTTATCATCACGGCTGTTTTAACAAATCGCGGAACTCTATGATCGCTGAGGTCAGGTTCATACAATCCACCGAATCCTTTGTAGTATTTAAGTAATTCAAGTTCCCTGCTATAGGGTGTATTAAATAATCCGGGGACGGGCATTGTCTGATCCCGGTTGACGACAATTTCGCCATCAATAAATGCGATCGCCGCGCAATTGCCCTGAGCATCTCCCACAAAGTAATGCCATCCCCATCCATCAATTTCAATTTCGGATGCACACTGAATCGCTTCTTTCACGGTGGAATAATTATCAAGAATGTACTGCATCCAGTTCATTTGATTCAGTTTCGGCAAGCTGTCATTTTTTGGATAATCAATATCTTCATTCATTTCCCAGATATATAAGCCTACTTCGTTCATCCCACCATCGGGAAAATCTCGGCCGAAGTTATTGAACGTAACAGATCCGTATCTTGAAATCCAGCAGTGAGAAGATGGATTTAATCGCTCTTTGGTTGTTAATTCACTCCAGGTCCTCCCTAATTTGAAAATTCCTCTTTTATTGATGAATATTAATCCCGGCACACCAATGTCTCCCTGATTCAGGTTGTGACCATAAATGAGTCCATTGCCCTTTTGAAGCTTGAACGTGGAACAGGCATACATCGTATGGTGATTCAAAAAAACTAAAAACAGGATTAAAAAACTGGTGATAAATATTTTTCTAATCGCATTGTTCATGACTTCCTCCTTTGATATTTCTGATTCCTGGCCGTTCCATTTGCCTGACACATTAATCCCGAACAACGCAATGCCACCGTCAGGATTCGCATCAGGGAAACCCTGAATTAGAACCTAATTGAACGACCTGTCATTGTAATATCCAATGACACATAACTATCATACATAACTTGCGGCATGGTAGGAACTGCGTACGAGCGGTCCCGATTCCACATGACGAAAGCCCAATCCCGCTAAGCGGGATCCATATTTTTTATACTCTGCAAATTCCTCCGGCGTTACATAACGGTCAACAGGAATATGATTTTTTGTCGGCTGCAAATATTGCCCGATGGTTAAGATGTCGCAGCCGGATTCTTTTAGATTGTGCATCACCTGCAGAACTTCTTCAAATGTCTCCCCGATGCCGACCATCAAGCCGGATTTGGTCACCGCACCGTACTCTTTAGAATAACGGATCACTTCAAGCGACCGTTGATAATCAGCCTGCGGACGTACGACCTTATAAAGCCCCGGCACCGTTTCTATATTATGGTTTAATATGTCGGGTTTTGCATCGAGAACCGTTTTCAGGCTTTGTTTACACCCCTCGAAATCCGGTATCAAGACCTCTACCGTGCATCCGGGCACATGTCTTCGTATGGCTTGTATGGTTTCCGAAAAAATCGAGCTGCCCCCATCATCGAGGTCATCCCGGTTTACGGATGTAATTACCGCATACTTAAGCCGCAGTTTTTTTACGGCAGTTGCCACTCTTTCCGGCTCTAACCTGTCCGGCGCAGCCGGGCTTCCGGTTTTAACCGCACAAAAACCACAGTTGCGCGTACATAAATCACCGAGAATCATAAATGTTGCGGTTCTCTGTCCCCAGCACTCTCCTATGTTCGGACAGCGTGCGCTTTCGCAGACCGTGTGAAGGGCGCAGTCCCTGATAAGCTGTTTTATCTCTTTATACTCATTACTCGCAGTAAATCTTACTTTAAGCCAATCAGGAC
>LJUD01000082.1 GCA_001304035.1 bacterium SM23_31
GACGGCTTTTGAAAAATCATGGCAAGGCTTTTATCTCTAAGCGGCTGGTAAGTTTCGCCGTTTTTCAGTTTGGCTTTGATATCTGCTGTAAGATTAAAAATATTTTCGATCCACTCCCGCGAATGGTCGGCAATCGAAATAAAATCCGTTTTCATCTTTACCTCGCACAATTATATGTTGTTCATCAGGATATCATACAATCAAAAAGAATAAATGTAAAATATAAAAATACAATAACCAATTTGCAATATTAATTTATAACCGACTAATAAAAAGGGCAAATAAACGTTTATTGATAATGAAAGAATGAACGGGCACATCGTATTTGTATACATGTTTAATAACCTGTTATAGATACAAATATTAAAAAATCAAAAAAAATCCTTGACATTTTTACAGATATTATTATATTGAAACTCTATATATAGATGTTCTATATAAAGATTGGCGAGATATTATGAAACCGTTTAATATCGAAATCTCTAATTTATCAAAGAATTGTAATGAAGCTCTAATCCTTGCGATCCTGTCCGAAGAGAAAAAGCACGGCTACCAGATTGCGCTCGAAGTCGAAGAACGAAGCGGCGGTATGTTTAAATTCAATCACGGCACGCTATATCCGATACTCCACAAGCTTGAAAAAGACGGACTTGTTACAGGAACCTGGGAAGAAGAAAGCATTAAACGGAAGCGGAAATATTACAGTCTTTCCAATAAAGGGAAAGAATATCTTGCAGGGCAGCAAGCCGGCTGGCAAAATTTCTTCAGGGCTTTTTTTGAAATAATGGGAAAGGGAATCAGATGAACCGATTTGCACCGTTACTAAAACGGATCAGCGACCGGCTCAATCTACCGCAGCCGTTAAAATCCCGCATCCTGCTCGAAATGGCGGGAGACCTGGAGGAATTGTACATGTTTTACAAAGAAAAGGGACTTAGTGAGCAGGAAGCGATACAAAAAGCTGAAGAAAAAATCGATGCGAGTGATGAGACTATCAGACTGCTGATACAGTTAAACGATACTTCTTTCAGGAGGTATTTACGCTCCGTTGTTTCTTATTTTTCATTACCTGCACAGTTGAACGATACTGTTTTTGGGAAGTATTTACGCCGGTTTTTAAAAACAGTTCTCCAGTTGATCGAGTATTTCGGTCTAATACTGTTAATAGCCTTAATATTTATAGTATCGTTCCGTACAGACTATACAAACACCAGTCATTTCACGTGGATTGTTTTATTCTTAGCCGCTGCTGTTGCGTGTACTTCGGTTCTGAAGTTTTACAAGCTCTATATAAAAAAAGACCATACTATTTCGCAGCTGCAATCCGGTCTCCCGCTGATCTTGTTTTTAGGAGGATTGTGTCTTTTGACAGGGATTACAGGATTTTTTATAGAACTGCATATTATCGCCGGAATACTGAGTGATAGAAACGTTAGTACTTATCGTGAATTTCTTATTCTGTTTCGAAAATGTACGGAATTAGCGGTCTTTAGCATTTCAATCGCAGGTATATCTGCTCTGTTATGGTTTGTTTTTACACTAAAAACAATAAGAATTGAACAGCTTGAAAAAACCTTTTTACTAAGTGATTGAAAAATTTGAATAAGGAGGAGGCTATGGTAAAATTTTTCCACGAAGGCGGTCCATTTACGTTTCTACTATTATTATTAGCAATTGTTGTGGTTGTATTATCAGTGAAAAAAACGGTGGAACTTTTTATTCAGAATCGAGATCCTCTCTCACCGGGCATGGAAAACGGTATTAATGCCATTCTATTCTGGAGCGGCATTATGGTTGTAATTCCATTTCTGATTACATTCTGGGCTTTAAACGTCGCTTCAAAAGGAATGTCAATGGCAAATGATATTTCTCCACCTCTCATTTGGGAAGGTATACATAATGTGCTCATTCCCATCATTTTTAGCCTGACTTTTTTCACGTTTGCCGCAATTGTCTGGTTTATTCTACGGGTCAGGTACAAAAAACTGCTCGAAAAATCGATGTGATATATCTGTTTCAAGATTCTGTGTCATTAAGCGCTTCATCGAGTATGTCTACAATGTGACAGACACGCAGGTTCATTTTACTTATTTCTACGCCTCGTTCGAGTTGTATCATGCAGCCGATATTTGCAGTGACGACCGTATCTGCACCACTGCGTTTTATATTCTCCATTTTACGCTTAAGCACCTTGAGCGATAATTCCGGCTGTGTGATATTAAACGTCCCTCCGCTCCCACAGCACATCTCAGCTTCATAAAGCGGACGAATATCCAATCCCGGAACAGATTCGAGCAGCAGGCTCGGCTGTCGGGATATTTTTTGCCCGTGAAGCAAATGACATGGATCATCATAGACCACCGTTTTGTTGACCGTCCCAAAATGCAGATTTGGTAAAAAATCCACTAAAAATTCAGAAATATCCTTCACTTTCGCAGAGAACTGCGCCGCTTTCCCGGCGTATTCTGGGTCGTCAGACAGCAGCGTACCATACTCTTTCATCACTGCGCCGCAGCCGGCGGCATTGGTTATAACGAAGTCGACATTCTCATTTTCAAATGCATCTATGGTTTTTCTTGCGGACTCCTTTGCAAGCTCATGTTCACGGTTATGCAGGTGCACCGCCCCGCAGCAGTGCTGTTTTTCAGGGATGATAACCGTACAGCCGCACTTTTTCAGGAGACGCAGTGTTGCCCGGTTTGTTTCCGGGTAGAAATAATCCATAATGCAGCCGCGTAATAATCCGACTTTTTTCGTATCTTTCAAGGCTGTATTATCATTCTTTATATCCGTTTGCAGCGGAGAAAAACCGGCAACAGGCGGCAGAAAACGCTCAGCCTTATCGAGATTTTTTGAAATCAACCGCAATATTTTGGTCGTCCTGACCAGCTTTTGCAGTCCGGAACGCTGATACATCCATAAAAGGCGAAAAATCATCCGCAGTCTTGCAGGAAAAGGAAAAATATAGCGTAAGACAAGCGCTTTGAAAAACCGCTCCTTCAATGACACCGGTGCATTTTCGCTGATAAGCTCCTGCGCCGTATCAAGAAGCGGGTGATACACTACTCCCGAAGGGCATGCCGTTTCACATGCGCGGCATGCCAGACAAAGATCGAAATGTTTTTTGAAAGTCCTGGTAACATCAATTCTCCCATCCGCAGCTGATTTCATCATGAATACTCTGCCGCGTGGAGAATCCATTTCGGTGCCCAGAATAACATAGCTTGGACACTGCGGTAAGCACAACCCGCAGTGGATGCAGTCAAGAATACGGTCATAATCAAATTGTATCTGTTGAGCCATTTTTAATGTCTATATTTAAATTGATTTTTGCTCAATAAAAAAACGGTACATGCATGTACGGTGCGTTGGTGATCCCGCTGAGCGGAATCAACACACAACAATTAATCATAAAACCAAAAAAATAACATGTCTGAACCGCTGATACACATGATTAAATGATTACTATGATGAAATATATATCATGTAAATCTTTACATCCCCGAGTGCTCGGGGCAGTTCCGACAATTTTCACCGCTTATAAAAATACTACAAATTAATTCAGGTTTGCCTGATGAACCTTTCAGGATTTAATACATTATTCGAATCAAACTGTTTTTTGAGTTTCTTCATTATTGTTTCGCCGGGGAAAGTGGGCCAGACGCGAAGTAACCGGGGCTTTTTCAGCCACACCGGTGCATGTTCCAGTGTACAGAACCCGCTGTCTTCTTCCGCAAATAACCGGAGGTTTTTCACAAATTCTACAGCTTCATTTTTAAATAAATCGTCAATGTCTGACGGGAACGGCATCAAAACATATACAATGCCGCTGCCGAAATAGGTTAATATCTCGACAGAAAAGCCGGTACGGCTTTTTAAATCATGCAAAAAATTCAGCAGATTAACTACACCTGTTTTTGTTGCAGCAATTTTACAAACTACGCCGGTATATTCCGCAGAAGGATAATCACGGAGATTATTTCGAACCTGTAATGCTATATCACCGGGAATTACATCACATATAAAAACGTGATTTTTTTGACATACCGTCTTAATGTTATCAACCTGCCAACTCACCGTCTCTTCAAGTTCGTCAACACCGATGACAAACATGTACGCCCCGTTTTCAATGTCCATGTTAATTTGTGCCGCTATTTTTCCCGCAAGCGTTCTGTTGAGAACAACGATGAATGTTGGGGCAAAATACGAATTTTGCATTTCAAAAGCGGCATCCACCGTTGACGAGAGATTTTCGAATCCTGCTAAAATAGTTGTTTGTTTTTCAGGCACAGGATGAATTCTTAATGCAGCCTCGGTGATAATGCCGAGTGTACCCCATGAGCCGATCAGCAGCCTTGTCAGGTCGTACCCGGCAACATTTTTTGCTACCTTCCCCCCTCCTTTTACATGTGTTCCGTCGGCACGCACAAAGCGCAGCCCGAGTGTCATGTCGCGTGCAGCACCGTATGTATCACGCAAATATCCGTATGCATTTGACGCTAAAATGCCGCCGATTGTTGTCTTTTCAGGATGCGGCGGATTCAGCGGCAAAAACTGGTTATGTTCCGCAAGCGCTTCATTTAATTTCGACAGCGTCATCCCTGCGCCTGCAATTACCAGAAATTCGGCAGGTTCGTATTCTTTGAGTAAATTCAGTTTACGTACATCAAGGGCAATGTCATAGTGCTCCGGTAAGTTTCCGGTCGTTATATTAGTGCCCCCGCCCCAGGGGATAACTGCTGCGCGGGATGAATGCGCCGACTCCATTATCGATGCAATTTGGTGAGCATCCGACGGTGTAACGACCAAATCGGGCTTCTTATCGCCAATGATATAACGTTCACGAGACTCCTCAAATATTGGCGTTGAATCCCCCAATTGTTTCATAATCTGTGCACGAAGTGATTGTAAATTATCAGCATCCATTACTTCATTTTTTCTATCTAATATGATATAAGACTTTTAGTCTACTTGAAATATTAACAAACAACCAGTTTTAAATTATCGGCACATTATCATGATCCTGCAATTCAGATTGAATTGAAGAAATTTGATTTTTTATAATCTTTGCCGAGAATAACGCAAGAATGAGAACAGCCATCTCAGTAATAAAATAACTTTTAGAAAAATGCAGTACCAGCGGCGTGAGGTCGACTATCGTATGGTATCCGATTGCCAGAAAAAGATAGCGTATGCTCCCTTTTACAAACGCAGTAAGCACAATCAATGAAAGCGAAATTTGAATAACAATCGCACAAGCCCTTTCGAAAACCGACCAGAGATACGTATACCAGTCTACCTGTAAAAAAGTGTCTTTTGCCGTATCGAGTTGTTCCGCAACCTGCGGAAACAGGGTGTGATAATCGACATACAATAATATATACAACGTTGCAAGTGATAACAATTGTATACTCCCGATTAAGAAAGCCGCTTCGAAACCGCCGTGCCCGGCGCCGAACCCGACGCCGTCCTGCCACCTGCGGTGTTCCGGAATCCAGTAGCGGTATCCTATCCAGCGCCCGCATTCCTCCAACAACCCTGCCGTAACCGCCGCAAAAAGCATAAAAAGAACAAAGTTCGTATTCGTAGCATTCATCCATTCACGGGCTTCGGACTGCAGTATAGCCATCGCCGGTATACGGGCTATGACCTGAAACACAAGAAAAACCAGCGCTCCATAGAGAATAACTTTCCACGAAACATTAAAACGTTGACGAATAATAATTACAAGCGCCACCGGTATTGCTATATTAAGAAATGCGGAAACCGCAAGAGCTGTAAAACGTGGATCCATTGTTACTCCAAAAGGTTTAGGGGCAGTTTCCAGATGGGCAGTTCGCGAACTGCACCTACAGGACATTTAAATTATTGTCATTTATGACCATTATTTCCCGTACACCGCAGGGTCGATGCGGTATTTTTCTACTTTCGGGAATTCGTCATTTTTCCTCCAATCGTTAAATTTGTAAGCATAGCCATTTTTAATAATTTTACAAGCTAACTGATTTAATTGTAATTCCATTTCCGTGGGAACAAAGGGAAAGTAGGCGGAGCTAATATGTTCACACGTATTTGCGTCAAAAAGATCAACGAGAAATTCCCCTTCGTCATTTTTCAGATATGTAAAAGCAAATATAAAATTTCTATCGGTTAAAAGCCCCTGCAAGGGTGGATAATAATTATTGTTTTTCGCAGTATAGGGAGTTTCTACCGGGACGTATGAGTAAGATATTTGTGTAGTCTCAAATGTGTCATAAGATTTAATATGCAGAATATAATAAGTATTTTCAGGGTAATTACTTTTATCTATGTCTGTATCCGTGTAGACAACGCGATTGTCAGGAAGAATATCCCAGCAAAATTCACCACTAAAGGGTGTTTTATAATGAACAATAACTTCACTGCTTCTTTGATATAATTTAAACCTGCCTTCCACATCATAGTATGCCACTTCGATTAATGTATCTGGACAATCAAAAACAATTCCCTCAGATATCCGCTCAATGTCATCAATTTTA
This sequence comes from bacterium SM23_31, assembly GCA_001304035.1. Lineage (GTDB taxonomy): Bacteria > SM23-31 > SM23-31 > SM23-31 > SM23-31 > SM23-31. The sequence continues at coordinate 6,519 of LJUD01000082.1, forward strand.
AGGGTACTATAACCAATAATTCTTTTTGTGGCATCAATTGAATATGCTTTTTGAATCGGAGAATTAGAAGATAATTCTCGCTCATAAAAAAAGTCTTTTAAGATATGTGAAAATTGGATGTTTATTTTGTCTAAAAAGTCATAATTTGGACTAAAAATATGAAGATATTGCCGATTGTCTATTACAGTTAAAAATCCAGTAGAACTTATAGTTATACCACATACCACTTCAAATTCTCCCGGACCCTGACCGGGTCTTCCTATAATTGCCTTCTCTTTTCCGTTTTTATTAAAAACCTTCACCCTGTTTTCATCAACAACATAAATATCACCATCATCATTAACCACCATAAAATCAGGTCGAGCTAATAAAAATTCATCTTTAACAATAGTTTTTTCATCACCGAAAGAAAGTTCCAATGTCAGCACATCGGTTAACATTGGTTCAGACTCTAACTTTTGCACATCAGTTTCTGAACTGCAATTAAAAACCAAAAACAATAAAATTGCAAAATAAAATATACAACGCATTTCGTCTCCATCATTTTTTGTGTATATTATAAAATATTTCAAAAATTATCTACCGTAAACCGCCGGGTCGATTCTGTATTTTTCTATTTTGGGGGATGTATCCGGAGCATTTATTATATTATAGGCATATCCATTTTCAATTAATTCGGTTCTAAAAGAAAAATAAGCAGATCTAAGAAAGACTGCTGTTTTTGTATCAAAGATGTCAACTAAGAATTCTCCCGCACTATTCTGCTCATAAGTAAACGCAAATACAAACGTATCATCCACCAAAATCAATTGTAACGGAGCATAATATTCGGCTTTTCCGGCTGCTTCGATTTTTGCCGTTTCGAAGTCCCTAATTCTCTGATCTCTTATTTGTGCAATCCCTTCACCGGAAATTTGAAATTTTACCGGCTTGTACGCGTGTACTATACAGGTTTTTTCAAAAGTATCGAGGGAAAAAATATGCAATATATAATGCTGCCGATCCTTATTACTTTCACGATCATACCATGTATGAGTGTATATAATTTCCCGGTCTGCCGATATATCCCAGTAAAAATCCCCTAAATCCGGAATATAACTTCCCAGTCCACCGCCGGTTACGTAATTCATTACACCGTATTTTGCCAGGGTAATGAGTGTATCAGGATTTTCATAAAATAAAATATTATACCTGCCTGGAATATCCTCTCTCGATAACGGGAGACCCGCGCCTTCCATTATTGTTTCATTTTCGTCTATCGAGACTACCTTTTCAAGATTTATCGCACGCAATTCATGTACTGCTATTAGTTTTTCCCGCGCTTCGGAAGTGCGGAAATTTTTCCTCATTACAAAGTTATTATAGGGATCATAAAGGTTAAATGGTGCATCTATGTGGGTATCCAGTACGGTCAAATATCCTGTTGGAGCAATCGTTGGAAAGCCCGCCCGGTAGAATTCACCCGGTTCATTACCTCTGCCGCCCAGAATCATTTTCCCGTTTCCGTTTTTGTCAAAAATCTTTATCTTATCATCATCGACGACGTAAATATCATCTTCATCATTTACTGCGATTCTCATTTGAGCACCGCCGGCTAACACATAATCCTTTGCCTGTTCATCATCCCCTACGGTCAATTCCAATGCAAGTACATCGGTTAATACGGTTTCCGGAGGTACAGTATCAACATATGATTCCGAAGAACAGTACAGGAATACAACTATCAGCAGTAAAAAATTATATTTAAAACGCATGTAATTTCTCTACATATCAAGTGTTCAGGTTATAGAAGCGGTTCCCTTCAGGGACAGGTCGCTCTTGTTCCTTCGGGGCTTGTTCCTACAAACATAACCGGATTATTCAAACAGTTATTATATACAGATGTCATTTCCCGTACACCGCCGGGTCGATTTTGTATTTCTGGATTATGGAAAAGCCCTCGTCATCTGTGTTGGTTCGGTAGGCATAACCATTTTTTATGACACCGGGTACAAAAGAAAAATAAGTAGACCGTACATAAACCGCCGTATTTATATCAAAAATATTCACGACGTATTCTCCTGCGTTATTTTGTTCATAAGTAAATACAAAAATAAATCCTTTATCAACGAATAATCCATGTAATGCAGGGTAGTATTTTTCCTCATCCATAATTTTATTTAGAATCCCCGGGTCTCTCAACCTTGCCGGTATGTTTGCCGGGTTTTTAAATTGATTTTTTATTGAATCGGACAGTTCGATTTGAGGATAGCTGTGGATTATCGTTGTTTCTTCTAATGTTTCTAAGGGAACAATATGCAATATATACTTTGATCTACCATTCTCTATAATTCTATTATACCGGGAGTGCACATAAACAATTCTTTTATTTAAATCCGCTGCCCAGTAGAAATCCCCGCGGAATCTTAAGAGTTGACTTGCCCTACTGCGAGGCCCTCTATACGCAGCTAAATAGCCCGGATCGGGATATTGTGCGAGTTTTGTAAGCAGACTGTCCTTTTCATAGACCAGCAAATGATGACCGGGGAAATCACTTGATACATTAAGGTCTACTGCAGTATATTCAGACACTCTTTCATTTTCGCTAAAAGACATAATTTTCTCTGCTGTGGGTGATTGCAGATAGTGTTCTTCAATAAGATTTTTGAATTTAGGGCTATCCCCCGGTTTTATTGTTGTAATATATTTAAAAGCGGGAGAAAAAATATTTATACCTCTCCCATCCAATACCGTGATCACGCCTGTGGGACTTCCCGTAATTAATTGCGGTGAAATAAATTCACCGGGACCAAGACCGGGTCTGCCGAAAATAGTCTTTTCCCTGCCGTTTTCATAAAAAACCTTAATCCTGTCTTCATCCAGAACAAGAATATCGTTGTAATCATTGACGCATATATTTTCCGGTCTCGCCAACAAATAATCTTCATTGAGATTCTCAGCACCGAATGTCAGTTCTAATGTGAGAACGCCGGTTAAAACAGGCTCTCGTCCGTATTCCCCGAGGTCTGACTCCGAACAGCATGGAATTAAGAACAAACTTAAAACAAATAAACAGCTAAGACAGCGTATTTTGCAAATCATTTTCACAAATCCTCAAATTAATTAAAAATTCATATTAATTAAATTACGTTAGGGATACCGGAAAAATTTTCCCGGGATTGAGGTATCCGTCCGGATCAAATACATTTTTCAACTCAGCCATACATGCGAGGTCTTGTTCACTGAATACCAAGTGCATGTAGTTGTTTTTCTCGATACCTATACCGTGTTCTCCTGAGATTGTCCCTCCCAGATTTACAACCTCATGCAGTATTTCTGTGCACGCTTCTTTTACATTTTCTACTGCGCCGGGCACGCGTTCATCATACATCAGGCATG
>LJUD01000083.1 GCA_001304035.1 bacterium SM23_31
GGTTTAGTTGACAATCACATAAAAGCAATTGCAGTGGATAGAAAAGGGAATTGCTGGTTTGGCACCGATAACGGCGTAAGTGAATTTATTGCACCTCCGGTAACAGTGGTTAATTTGATGCCTCCGGTAATTAACGTTTCCCCGGATTCTCTTGACTTCGGAACGGTATCGATAGGTTCATCGGAATTGAGGCGTATAACCGTCACTAATACCGGTGAACAATTGCTTAATATTTCCAATATTGTAATCGATCATGCGGAGTTTCAGCTGAGGTCACCTGCTTCATACGTTTTAATGCCCGACAGCTCTTTTAATATAGATATAGAATACTTGCCTACTTCTATCGGACTTCAAAATAGTCGTCTTGTTATTGAGAGCAATGCCTCAAACCAGACTAATTTTATCGTAACGCTTCAGGGAAGAGGTAGACTTGTGATACAGAATGTTACGCCTCTGCAGATTATTGAGGGGCCCGTGGAGCTTGACATCAACTCTGACAGAATGACTATATTCTGGAAAACAAACATAGTATCTAATTCAACCGTAGAATATGGTACGAGTACCAATTTGAGCCATGTGACAACATTATCCGATTTGAGCCTCGATCATAAAGTGTCCTTGACCAATCTTTCAGCAGAAACTAAATACTATTACCGTGTCAAATCTCGGGGAATAAATAATCAGGAAACTGTCAGTGAAGTTTTCTCTGCAAATACACTAACCGTTCCGGATACCCTGCCGCCGGTTATTCTCGCCGGACCGATAGCGAATTTTGTTGAGAGTAATAAGGCAGCAATCTGGTGGCAGACTGATAAAATTTCGTCCAGCCGTGTTGATTACGGCGTTGATTCAAATAACCTTGATATGTTTGAGAAGGCGGATGAGCTTAGCCTTATAAGAGAACATCTTGTGCAGTTAACAGGTCTGCAGGCTGATAAAACGTATTTCTACCGCGTGTCATCAACAGCAGAGAACGGAAATGTGTCTGTGAGTAGGATTTCGCATTTCACTACTTCTGCAATTCCAGATACAATACCACCTCGAATAATTTCCGGTCCTGATCCAACATCAATAGAAAACACATCAGTTACTATCGAATGGACAACCGATGAACTATCGACAAGCATCGTGCACTACTGGTTAGATTCTTCCGACGGTTCAAATCCCACGGAAACGGTTGTGTTGAACGATGCTGCAGCCGGCGTCGATCATCATAAGACGGTTTTAACTGGATTGACTCCGGGAGCAAAGTATTTTTACTACATTATAAACCAGGACATTAGTGCCAGATTAAATAAATCGGTCAGCAAAACAAAGTATTTTACTACTAATAAAATACTGGACAGCAATCCACCTGTATTGATAGCCGGTCCGATTGTGGATCCAACGGATAAAACAGCCACATTCGAGTGGGAGACCGATAAAGTCTCCGACACTTTTGTATTCATCAGAATGATAGATTTAAACGGCACCCCAATTGAGCAGAATTTCAGGAAAATCAGCAGCGAGAAAAAAGTTAAACGTCACATAATAACGGTTACTAACCTGAAAGCGGGAACAAGATACGAATATAAATTAGCCTCACGAGATTTCGGAGGGAACCTTTTTAGTTGGCCAACTGCCTTCATCAGCACAGATTTTTCGACAACGTTTAAACTTAGCAAGACCGCTCAGCCGCCGGGTGGTGGCGGAACATTTTTCACGGATCAAGAACCGGATACGCAGCAGCCGATTATAATCGAAGGTCCTACGGTTGTTGCAAAGACTGCTAATAGTATTACCGTGCAATGGAAGACCGACGAGCGGAGCAACTCATTTGTTAATTACGGCTTAACCCCGGCATATGGTTTAACTAAAGGCGATGCAGTCAATGTAACCACTCATAATATTATCTTAACGAACCTGACTCCTTCGACAGTGTATAACTTCAATGTGAGCTCGACCGATGTCAGCAATAACGGGCCAACGTTAAGCGGGAACGCTGTAGTCTCAACCGAGGCTGAAGCTGATATTACCCAGCCGAGAATAACCGCCGGTCCGGTCGTTGAATCGATAACCGATAACCAGGCGACTATTATCTGGGAGACGGATGAAATTGCTGATTCGTATGTGGAATACGGTTTTACTACGGATTACGGAAATGTTCGTGTCTCAACCGAAGACGTAAAGATTCATGTGCTGACCCTGACCAACCTAACAGCTTCAGCATTATACCACTTCCGGATTTCGTCCAGTGATATATCAGACAACGGGCCAACAACGAGTGCTGACATGACCTTCATGACAGATAATATTCCTGATATAACGCCGCCGGTTATCACGGAGGTAAATACTGCCGTGGTATCAGACCGGTCAGCAACTATTACTTACAAAACAAATGAACTCGGTGATACTTTTTCGAATTACGGATTAACGCCAAACTTTGGTTTTACAGTTGGTAATGCACAGGATGTTCTTGAGCATGAAATCATCTTAACTAACCTGATGCCTGATACGGTTTATTACTATAGAGTCGGGTCAATTGATAAAAGCGGCAACGAAACCATTTTTGATGCCATTTACTCATTTAGGACTCAGGCTACACCGGATATTGTTCCACCCGCAGTCCCGTCCGGAATTAAAGTCGAATCAGGTAATAAACAGCTTCTGCTTATGTGGAATATGAACAGTGAAACAGACCTCTACGGATTCAATATTTTTCGTAATTCCGGAACAGGCTTCCAATTAATTGAAACAAATGTAGCGGATACATCCTTCTACGATACCGGTTTAACAAACAGAATGGAATACCAATACAAACTTACATCTGTAGACAATTCAAATAATATCAGTGATGAATCCGTTGCAATAAACTGTGCTCCCGCAGCAGAAAACAGCCCCACAGTTCCCTTATTGCTTTACCCGATAAATGGAGAAAGGATCGATAATGAAGGGATTATTTTGTATATTTTAAATTCGATTAAACCACAGGGTCGTGATGAACTGAGATACGAATTCGTTATAGCTTTAGGCGGAGACGGAGAACCGGATTTCATAAACCATGCCGCCCATGCTGATAATATTCCGGAAGGTGAACAATATACTGCCTGGAATTCAGCTGTTACGTTAATACAAAATAAGACATATTACTGGAAGGCGCGAGCTTTTGACGGATACTTTTATAGCGATTGGAGCGAACCGGGGTATTTTGTCGTCAATTCTCAGATTGTTACCGGAGTCGAACTTTCGGACTTCCGGGGTGAGGAGAATGACGGTGTTGTGTCGCTTGTATGGGAAGCTTCATTAAATAACAGCACAGCGGGATTTGAACTATACAGAAGCTTAAGAAAAGATACAGGATTTGCTAAAATTACCGGCGGCATAATTGAATCCGGTGAAAAGAGCTACAGCTATACCGATAAGGAAGTGGAAACCGGATATAAATACTATTACAAGCTATCCGCCGTATCCAAAACTGGTATTGCCCAGGAATTAAACACGATAGAAGTTGAAGTTAAAACGCCGGGAACCTATGAGCTTCATCAGAACTATCCGAATCCGTTTAATCCGGTAACGACCATTAGATTCGAACTGGCAAAAAGGGGAAGAGTCCGCATTAAGATTTATAACTTAGTCGGGCAGGAAATAAAAGACCTCTTCGACGATTATAAGCAAGCAGGTTATCACGTTATTCAATGGGATGGAACAGATTCATTCGGAAATCCTGTGGCAACCGGAATTTATATTTACAGGATCATTGCAGGAGAGTTTACTAAAACAAAGAAAATGACGTTCATCAGATAAGGTCACATGACCTCTGTGATAAAGAAATGAAAATAAATATTGAAATATCCAACGATAAGAGAAAAGCTTCTTTAACGGTAATATCAGACAAAAAAAAGACACATCCTTGAAATTTAACGGTTAAATACCTAAAAAAACGTTTTGACTGAAAGTAGTGTCTGTAGAGGTATAAGAAAAAATATTCAGATAGATTTTTGTCCTTGTAACAAACCCAAAAAACAACACGTTAGAAGCTATGGTGGCGGCAACGCCATTTTGCATCCCGCTAACTGGGGTTATTTTTATTGCCACTTACAAAATCGCCTGTCAGATTTGCTACAAAAATCAGACTATGCTTGACTTATTCATAAATGATTGTATATTTTAACCGGAGCATCCGCGAAATTATTAAAGAGAAGATGGCATGCTGTACCTTCTCGGCATAATCGTTATAAGAGTATGATCATAATGAATGTGATATTTAAGCTTTCAATAATCTTAGCAGTTTTTTTGCTAATATGGTTTTTGCCCGTTCCTTCCGGAATTGAACCAAACGGCATTCATCTGTTTGCAATATTTTGTGCCACGATTATCGGACTTATTCTTAAGCCTGTTGATATGGGAGGAGTTGTCTTTGTTGGTATTGTAATCACTGCTCTTACAGGTACGCTTACAATAAAAGAGTCATTAAGCGGATTTTCTAATGATACTGTCTGGCTAATATTATCTGCGTTTTTAATATCACGAGGTTTCATGAAAACCGGCGTGGGAAAAAGAGTTGCTTATATTTTTATAAGATTATTCGGAAGAACAACACTTGGATTAAGTTATTCCCTGATAATGAGTGAGTTTATTTTGGCTCCTGCAATGCCCTCGAATACTGCCCGGTCAGGAGGCATATTTTATCCCATAATTAGAAGCCTTTGTTCAGCCTATGGCTCTGAGCCTGACAAATCACCGGGAAAGATCGGTTCTTTCCTTATTCTGGCTCAGTATCATGCAGATGTTATTATATCTGCCATGTTTCTTACTTCAATGGCAGCAAATCTTCTTATTGCAGAGTTTACTAAAAATATTACAGGTTATGAAATTCAATGGACAACGTGGATTTTGGGAGCAATTGTACCCGGGATCTTGTCACTATTACTTGTTCCATTAGTCATTTATAAAATTACGCAACCAGAGATAAAGAAATCAGCAAAATCTAAAACAATTGCCGATGAAGAACTTAAAAAAATGGGGAAGATGAAAAAAAACGAAAAAACAATGCTGGTGATATTTTTATTTATTCTTTCGGTCTGGATAACTTCAAATTTTCATAATGTGCATGTAACTACAGTTGCTTTATTCGGCGTTGCATTAATGATTATCTTGGGAGTTTTAAACTGGTCTGATATTCTTGGAGAAAGAAATGCGTGGGATGCAATGATCTGGTTTGGGGGGCTTATTATGATGGCAGACGGTCTTTCAAAATACGGAGTTATATCATGGTTTAGCGGGAATGTTTCTAATTTTCTGATTAACTTTCCTGTGAGCTTGGCTTTGATTTTGATGCTGGTAATTTATTTTTATTCTCACTATGGATTTGCCAGTATGACAGCACATATCACTGCATTGTTCCCGGCATTTCTGGGAGTTGCAATGAGCGCAGGAGCACCGCCTCTTTTAGCTGCTCTTGCACTTGCCTATTTTTCAAATTTAAATGCATCCATTACACATTATGCAACCGGACCTGCTCCAATATATTTTAATTCAGGATACGTTGACCTGATCAAATGGTGGAAAATCGGATTTATTGTTTCAGTTATAAATGTTATCATCTGGATTGGAATCGGCTTTCCCTATTGGAAATTTTGCGGCTTCTGGTAAGTATAATATACGAGTTTAAATTATATAAGTCTTACACTTTTATTATATTTAATTTTCATACCTCCGAAAAGAGTAAACCACAACTTCCCTTTTTAATTAGAGGGGAGTTTTTTTCAGAGTTATATTACAATTTGTTCTAATTAAAGTATTAGAAGATTATTTCACAAAACTCGTCCCGGGTACTCGGGATCTGACAATATGTTACAGGGATTAAAAATGGCAAAAATACCTCAAAATACCCCTTTTTTGGGGATTATTAGGCAGTTTTTTGAGAGATTTACGGTAAAATGCTCATTTTTTCATAAAATCACCTCTTCTGTCGTCCTGATCCCGCTTAGCGGAACTATCAAAATACTATATTGAGCTTTCAGATAAAGTCTGATCTTTAGAAAAAAAAGATTATTTTCAAAAACCAGTTTTGTGAAACCCTATTTCAATATAAATTACAGTGGACTGTAATACTGCCGCGAAATTGTACCTTCTGAAAGCTTGCTTCAAAATCTTTTTCAAGATGCTGCCACGGGGAATGCACAATTATTGGCAATAAAAAAGGACTCAGATAGAATCCTAAGTCCTTGTTTATTCAGTAGTAGCGGGGACTGGATTTGAACCGGCAGTCCCGCTAAGCGGGATTATGAGCCCAACGAGCTACCAGACTGCTACAAACCGCAGTCCATGAAAATTATTACTCTTATAAAAAATACTATGTTGTTGTAGCGGGGGCTGGATTTGAAAAAGTAGCAACGACACATAGTTATAACTTAGTGGCTAAACAAAATTGTTAGGTACGATGAGCTTTTTAAACTCATTGCCCCCCTTCATTGTTTTTATCTGATTCTCACGTTTGATAGCCTCATTTCTTTTTTTAAAACACTCAGTATATACTACCTTCCATTCATTATACCTATTTGTCCAACAAAGAAATTTTTTTGAATTGTGCTGTTTAAGACGTTTTTCTACATTATCGCTAGATCCAACATAAAAACGTCCACATTCTGATTTTATAATATAAACATAATACATGATAATAAAAATGCCCCTTATAAAATTTAGGAGCATTAATTCGTATAGTAGCGGGGGCTGGATTTGAACCAGCGATCCCGCTAAGCGGGATTATGAGCCCAACGAGCTACCAGACTGCTCCACCCCACAATGTATTAAAATTATTACTCTTAGAAAAAATATCAGTTTATAGTAGCGGGGGCTGGATTTGAACCAGCGACCTTTGGGTTATGAGCCCAACGAGCTACCAGACTGCTCCACCCCGCATTATCTTATATAATACTAAATTTTTTAAAAAATATCAAGATTTTTTAGAGATTATCTTAAAAAATATTATGTAGTTACTTTAGAAATCAGTTATTTAATCAATATGAAATTACCGTATCGTAAAATTCCATGTTCTTTCCGCAGTATTATCCATTTGGTCATTTACAACAAAGCGCGCAGTATGTTCTCCCGGAGTAAGATCCTGTTTTGGTATAAAGAATATTTTTTTTAGAATCGGATCCCATTCGGCGATTATTTTCTTCCCGTCAAGATAAAGCCCCATACGGCTTTCACCGGCAATGCCCGATAGTTGATCGTCAAACCATGCCGCTATTTCCGGCTTTTTATTTGTAATGTCAGCGCCGTCACGCGGTGATATACGCCAAATTGCAGGCGGCACCGTATCACGAATAACCGATACCGTTTCAAGACTGCTCAAATTCACCGATATTGAATGATCAGGCATATTACGATTTTGTCCGATATAATGCCACTCTCCAACGTTGTCCCGGGCATAAATTCCCAACTTATCAGGTTTAGGGTCTTGAGGAGGATAATGCAGCGTCAAGTAAATATCCGAGCGCAAAACCGTCTCTTTAGGTTCTAAGTGCACTATTTCACTTACAATGTCATATCTGCCATTTTGGTCTTTTGTATTTTCAACATTGTATCTCAACCATATGTCTTTATATAAATTACCGGGCATGAAGGCAACATTGCCTGCATTCGAGGGTAATTGGACATTGTTACTCTCCGGTGTAACTCTGTACACTTCAACGGGAAAGGCGATTTCATAGTAATGAGTCGATGATTCACCAACAATATGAAACCGAACCTGTTTATTTTCTATATCCGTTAAAGGTACAGCAGCTACAAAATCCCGGCGCGATTTTGCGCGTGTTTCTAATTGTTGAATAATACTATCTCCTTTTTCTACAGTCACTGCCGGCAATGCAACAAGATGCCGGTTTGACATGAACTCAATCCTAAGATAATCGTCCTGAAAATCCTGAGTAATCCTGAATTCGGCTCGAGGTTTTTCTTTACGGTCGGGTAAATCCACCCGGGTTATACCTGAATCGGGCGAGCTAACAGGGAAAACCTGCTCCTGTTTGAATTGCTGAACATCAAAATTTCCCTGAATGATTGTTTCATTTCCTGCATAATCGGCTACTATTACTTCAAAAGGGACCTTTCCCAAACCGGCATCTCTAAGGCTCACTATACCGTCACCCTGGCGATAATCACCGTAGAATGGCAGTGTGTTTCCCTGTTCTAAATACAGCTTTTGAAATTTGCCCTTATCTCTCCGCAGCAGACGGTAATCTCTATCTAAATTTACAAGCCTGTCTTCATAATAGCTGTAATGCCCGAATTTTGCAGAAAAATATTCCCTTCCGTTCACCATTAATTTCATGCTGTATACACCGTAATTATTTTCGTAAGTTCCATTCCGGTCATACGCATCAACACTGATCCCAATATCACCCCAGACCGGGATAGGGTTCGCGACAGTAAAAACGCCGTTTTTGCCATTATTAAGTGTTTTAATTACCGGCTGCCAGTCACCTTCAACATGAGATTCGACATTCATCGGTCTGATACATAGTTTTGTCGGGCGCGGCGCCATAATATCTTCAGCGGAAAATCCGTTGGCAAGCGGATTCAGGGGACGGTTATTATTGTCGCGTAGTTCGAAATGAAGATGCTGAAGCCGGGTTCCGCTTCTTCCCGTAGTTGCGAGAACTTCGCCCCGTTTTACAGGTACCTCACCGGGCGAAAACCATATATCCACCGAATATGAATTCTGTTTTTCCTGCTCTTCCTCTATCATTTCCTGGAATTTAGGTGCAAAGCGCGATAGATGCCCGTAAACCACAATTCTTCCATCCTGCAATTGTAAATATACTGCTTTTCCATATCCAAAAGGAGATACACGAAGTTGATACAAAAAACCGTCATCTACCGCAACCACCTGATGCCCTTCTTTCCATATAGTTTTAATATCAATTCCCGCATGAAATCTATCTGTACGGGATTCGGCAAAAGTTGAAGTGAGGAATTTCCCGTATTTATCGCTGTCTATAATGGGCCAGAGATAATTCGTCTGTGCATGTATTGTAAAAGAGTAAAGCAATAATACGAATGATGAGAGTACAATGACATGATACTTACAAAATTTTTTACTTATCAACCACATTTTACTTCTGCTCCCGTTTATATTTTTAATTGTCAAGAATTGCGTTTACAGTTTCATCGGTATTATCAAATCCATGAAAAACATAATCAGGATTCTCTGATTTTAATTCTTTCTCATTCCGTAAATGCTGATAAATCCCGATAGTGCGCGCCTGAATAACCTTGCCGCACTTAATATCGCTCGCTGTGTCTCCAATGACGACAATGTTTCGAGGGGAAAATTTCACGGTATAATATTTTTCCGCCCGCTGCACCGCAACACGAGGAAGGTCTGTCCGCAAGAATCCATCATCACCGAATGCCCCCGTCGGGAAAGCATCGTTGAGGTTGAAGGGACCGAGTTTTATTCTTGCACCCTCTTCGATATTGCCGGTGAGCAGTCCAAGGTGAACGTACTGTATAGATTGCAGCTTATCTATCAATTCTTGAACACCACTGTAAAGATGTGCATCTCCCTCAGCGTTATAATTCACTTTCATCAATTCGATATACCTTTTTATAACCGATTCCATCAGTAAAGGTATTTCTTTTTCAGCGCAGCCCGCCCTGGTCAGCAAATCGGTAATGATAATCTGGTCTGTTTTGCCGGCACAATCGCCGGTCTTTAAGGTAAATTCCTGCTTTGTTTCTTCAAAAATTGCCTGAGACAGCGATTTTCTTGCTCCCGTGCCGGGATGTAACAGCGTGCCGTCTATGTCAAAAAGCGCTAAAATATCTTCGGTATTCATTATATATTACCTTTTT
>LJUD01000084.1 GCA_001304035.1 bacterium SM23_31
TACTCTGATATTCAAATAATCGTGCCATAGGAAGTACTTTGATTTTTTATGAGGATTGTGTAAAATACTCTATGCTAATAAAATTCAGACAGGATTGATCCTAAAAGAATCTCTTCAAGACAAGATAAATAGGACTGTAATCCTATCAAATAATATAAATAAAAGAATAATAACACTAAATTATAACAGTACTTTTTATCCCTGAATTACATATTTCAAACATCAATATAAACAATTTATAGGTGTTAAAAAGTTTTTACCCAAAGCCTTTGAGAGTATACTTTAGTAAATACTGCACCCACTAAGTAAATCGAAGAGGAATAAAATATCCATACTAAAAGAATAGTTAATGAGCCAAGTGCGCCGTACGCTGTACCAACTTCTGCTTTACTTATGTAGAGCCCTATTATAAATTGTGAAATTATAAACATAAATGAAGTTACAGAAGCTCCAACCCATATATCCCGCCACCTTATGGGAGTTTCGAGTAAAACCTTGTAAGTCACAGCAAATAGGATTGTTACAGCTAAAAATGTAAAAATTCCATCAATAATTTGTAATAAATATACAGGGAAAGGGATATAGTTATTTAAGAATTCTTGAAATAATACAAGTAAAAAACTCTTAATAATTAGCATCATAAGCAATATTCCGAGTATTATAACCATTAAAAAAGAGAATATATAACTTTTTATAGCCGTGATCAAATTACTCCGACTTTGCGGCTTTACGTCCCATATTACATTCAGAGTATTCTTAAGCCGGTAAAAGAGCATCGAAGCTCCAAAAACGACTATAGGGATACTTAATATAGTAGTAAGTTCTCTTGCGGGGTGTAAAAAAGCCTCTTCAATCAATGTTTGTATGACTTCTGCAAGTTTCGGACCAATACTCCTCTGAATTTCTTGAATAATTTGGCTTTCTGCCACTTGTTTCCCAAATAATAAACCTACAATCCCTATAATAATAACCAGAACAGGTCCGAGTGAGAAAATGACATAAAAAGAAATTGCTGCACTTAAGAGTTCCGGTCTCTGTTTTCTCCATTCAATATATGTTGCTTTTAATAATAATTTAATATCATTTAGCAGTTTCATTTATTCAATTAACTTGAGAAATATTGGTGCTGTATATGATAGACAATCTAAAAGTGCGTAAAATTCGTAATTAATCCCTGTTATTTAATATCTTGCCAAATAATTACAGACCTAACTTATAACTTTCACTTACTTTGGGAATTAAACGTTCTTTTCGAAATGTGCTTGTATTTTACACGCAAGAGATGCGCTTGATTCCATCTCACCGTGTATTATAAAAAGTTCCTTTCATTTTACGTAAAATCTATGCAAAAATCAATAAAAACCGTATGATGAGGGAAATGGCTGTGAACCTGGCGTAAATAACGGAGTATTAACGGTATTATAATACAAAGAAGAAAAAGAAGATGAGGATACAAATGAAGATTACTGCTGTTTCGATAAGCATCGTAAAAGAAACAATATCATCAAAGGAGAGCGCTTCCTCCTCCGTCTCCTCGGCAAATTCTCCGGTTTCTATATCCCCTTCCGTTTCCTTATTTTCAATTACATCTATATCTTCCATAGTACAGTCTCATAATGAATTTAATAGTAAATATTATTACCCATGCAACAACTAATCGCAAACTAAAGTTTGCGGCTACCATGAAGATTGTTTTATAAAGGTAATGAAAACATACGGTATAAAATAACGGCAGCCGCAGTACCTCTCAGCGGGACTGCGTAAATTCGCCGTTGTTATACATTTATAACAGTAATAAAAAACTCCATAAAACTATTTTAGTATAGTATTCAGGAAAGACAGCACGTCCCCTATATAATTATCAGAAAAATATTAAAAATCTTTAGTAATAATTTTAAATATTTTTATTGTACTTTATTTGTTTTTCCGTCAATCAGGGCGAGATTCCAAACTTCATCAATAGCTTCGACAGGATAAAAATGCAGGTTTTTAATGATTTTTTCCGGTATATTTTCCAGGTCGCTCATATTTTTTTTCGGAATAATAATAGACTTGATCCCTGCACGTTTTGCGGCGACGACTTTTTCCCTTATTCCTCCGACGGGCATAACCTTCCCTCGTAAGGTAATTTCGCCGGTCATGGCGATATCGTGCTTAATCGGTTTTTTTGTCAGTAGAGAAGCCAACGACGTAGCAATCGTAATTCCTGCAGAGGGTCCGTCTTTGGGCGTAGCCCCTGCGGGAACGTGTACATGAATATCGCTTTTCTCAAAGATTCTGTTGTCGATTTTGAGCTCTTCCGATTTTGAACGGATATAGCTTAATGCAGCACGCGCGGATTCTTTCATAACGTCGCCCAATTGACCGGTAAGCGTAAAACCTTTATTACCGCGCATCATCACCGATTCGATGTAGAGTATTTCACCTCCAAAGGGCGTCCAGGCAAGCCCTGTGGCGATACCTACTTCATTTTCTCTTTTACCCATATCCGAATAAAATTTGGCAGAACCTAAATATTTCTCAACTGAATTTTTGGTAATTTTCACTATTTTTTTATGCCCTGTTGCGAACTTGCGGGCGACTTTTCGGCAAATGGTTCCGATTTCCCGTTCAATATTCCGGACTCCCGCTTCACGCGTATAATCCGTAATTATTTTCTCGATTGCAGTTGTCACAAAGGATATATTTTCGGGTTTAAGACCATTTTCTTTTATCTGGCGAGGGATCAAATATCGCTCGGCAATCTTGACTTTATCCTCATTAATATATCCGGGCAGTTGAATAATTTCCATTCTGTCACGAAGCGGAGGAGGAATCGGATAGAGCTCGTTTGCCGTGGCGATAAAAAGTACATTCGAAAGGTCAAAGGGAACCTCAACATAATGGTCGGAGAATGTTGAATTTTGCTCAGGGTCAAGGACTTCAAGCAGGGCTGAGGATGGGTCGCCCCTGAAATCCATACCTATTTTATCCACTTCATCCAGCATAAAGACGGGATTATTAGTGCCTGCCTGTTTTATTCTCTGCAAAATTCTACCCGGCAGAGCACCTACGTATGTCCTCCTGTGTCCCCGTATTTCAGCTTCGTCCCTGATCCCCCCGAGAGATATCCGGATGAACTTCCTGCAAAGAGCCCGGGCAATCGACTGTCCCAATGAGGTTTTTCCCACACCGGGAGGTCCTACAAAGCACAATATTGGGCCTTTTATGCTTTTTTTCAGTTTGCGAATTGCTAAAAACTCAAGAATTCGGTCTTTAATGTCAACAAGACCGTAATGGTCTTCATCCAAGATCTTTTTGGCACGGTTAATATCCACCCTGTCTTTGGTGGATACCTTCCATGGGAGGCTCACTAACCAATCGAGGTAATTTACAGCTACGGAATACTCCGCCGCTGCCGGATTGATTCGTTTGAGCCGGTCGAGCTCTTTTTCAGCAACGGCAAGAGCCTCCTTCGGCATTTTTGCTTTTTTGATCTTATTGGTAAATTCTGTGATTTCTACAGATAACTCTTCATCTTCTCCCAATTCTTTTTTAATTGCCTTAAGCTGCTCTCTGAGAAAGTATTTGCGCTGGCTTTTATCGAATTCGGTAGATATTTTAGTCTGTATTTTGCTGCCCAGTTCCAGCATCTTGACTTCACGTCCTAAAATCGTGGTCAGTATTTTAAGCCTGTTTTCTATATTTACTTCCTTCAAAATATTTTGCCGGTCAGCTAAATCCATTTCAATATTTGAACAGATAAAATCAGCAAGTATCGCGGGATCATTAATATTAATGGTGGCAGTTAAAATTTCTTCCGGAATATTCGGCGACAACTCGGTTATTTTTCGGAAAGTTTCAACAATATTACGCTGTAATACCTCAATCTGCATTGACGGCTTATATTCATCTTCGATTACATGAATTTCAGCACGCCTGTAAGGCTCATCCTGGATTACTCTATTAATCTTTATTCGCTTAAGCCCTTGAATAATAATTCGAATGCTGCCATCGGGGATTTTAAACAGTTTGAGAACAACAGCAGCAGTACCGTATTCAAAAATTTCGTCTTTTGGTATTTCATCTTTTTCTATGATCCTATTAGAAAATACCCCTATCATTTTTGAGTCGACCAGTGAATCATTGATAAGTTGAATATCGCGTACATCTTTAACCGGATAAGGCATAATTATGTTTGGTAACAGTACGGTATTATCCAGAACAAGCAGAGGTATTTCGTTCGGTATTGAGTAAGAAGGTTTTTCAACTTTCTCTTCCATGATTATCTATGCCTCACATTTTAATAATATTAACTATAAAAATTATTTTAATAGATTACTCTTCCCATTTAATATTAATAATACGCTTGCTTCCTCTTCTGTCAACAATTTTCTTAAGCCGTATTTCCAAAAAACCGTCTTTATACTGAGTTTTAATGTTATATTCATCAACGGCAATAGGAATATCTATTTTTCGCTCAAAAGGACCATAATCAATTTCCATCTTGTGATAATGCCGTTTTTTGAACTTTTTGATTTCACGGCGGATACCTTTTACAATTATATAACCTTTTTTTATAAAGAGTTCAACATCTTTGCTGTCGATACTGGCAATATCGACTATCAGTATAAATTCTTCGTCGGTTTCAAACACATCCACTGCCGGCATCCACCGGGTATCTGAGGGCAGTAAAAATGGATGGTGTGATTTTGAAAATATTTTAAACATTGATCTTATGTCTTCATCTCGGTTTAACATAAAATCATCATGGTCATCTGCCTTTTTAGCCATAATGACGCCTCCAAAAAATATTGAGTTCCCCGGATTATTTTATTATATAACCTATAATAAACACATGCGGTTAATCCGACTGCACAATAAGAGAAGCAGCATATCCTGCTCCGAATCCGTTATCTATATTAACAACCGTTACGCCTGAGGCACAGCTATTCAACATAGCAAACAGTGCTGCAATACCTCCAAAGCTGGCGCCATACCCTACGGATGTGGGTACAGCAATTACCGGCTTATCTACCAGCCCTCCAACCGCACTGGCTAATGCACCTTCCATCCCTGCTACGACGATAATCACCCGCGCTTTCTGGAAATCATTCATATATTCCAGCAGGCGATGAATTCCAGCGACACCGATATCATGTATGCACTTTACCATATTCCCAAGTACCCTTGCAGTGACAGCCGCTTCTTCAGCAACAGGTATATCAGACGTTCCTGCGGATACCACTAATATCATGTTCCTTTTTTTACCGGCTGCGGCCACTGCATTTTTTGTTGTAATTATACGGGCATCGGGATAATAGACCAGGTCGGGTATATCTTTTCTAATATACTCGTAATTGTCTTCTGTGGCTCGTGTAGCAAGAAGGATTTTGTTCCGCTTCAAAATTGCTCCGGCAATTGCTTTTATCTGTTCGTTTGTTTTCCCTTGACAAAAAATAACTTCCGGAAATCCTTTGCGCACGCTTCTATGATGGTCGATATGCGCAAAACCGAGCTTTTCAGTCGACAATTGCTTAAGACTATTTATAACACTTTTCTCTGAAATTTCACCTATTTTATACCGGCGTAGTGTGTCTTTTATTTCAGAAAGATTCATTGAATATCTTAATTAACGTTTAAATACAGCCCCGGTTGTATTTCGCTTTCAAATACAACCATTCATGATAAATTATGTGATATTTCGGATTTGTTTAAAATACATCATCAAGATTTTGTACCGTTCAACTTGCTTTACGCTCGAGTCGGCTATTCAATGCATGGTGTTTTTTAATGTAATTCCGAAATTTGATTAATATTTCCAGTATTTTTTCAGGATTTTTTGCCCGGGATATTTCCGCTTTGACTTTAACACTCTCCGGCATCTCTTTCAAATACCATATAACATGTTTTTTCAAAGTGTTGACTGTATGCCTGGGACCAAATAACTCCAGGGATTTATTAAATTGCCTGAGGCAGACTGAGATTTTCTCGCCATGCGATGGTAGAGGGAGCAGTTCACCGGTTTTTAGATAATGGTTGACTTCGCGAAATATCCACGGATTACCAATAGCACCGCGACCAATCATGACCATATCGCAGCCCGTTTCTTCAATCATTCTGCGGGCATCACCGGGAGTTCTAACGTCACCGTTTCCGATAACCGGTATAGAAACCGACTCTTTAAGGCGGCGGATTTCACTCCATTTAGCTTTGCCTTTAAACCGCATTTGCCGCGTTCTTGCGTGAATTGCAATAGCGGAAGCTCCGCTCTCTTCTAAAATTTTGCCTATCATTGAAACAGGCATTGAATTTTCATCCCATCCGCAGCGGATTTTTACGGTAACAGGCAGCGAAACCGACTGCACTATTGTTTTTACAATTCTACTCATACGCAGCGGATCTTTTAACAATGCGGAACCTGCTTCATTCTCGACAACTTTTCTGACCGGACAGCCAAAATTAATATCGATAATATCCGGTTGATGCTTTTCAATGATCTGCGCCGCTCTACCCATAATAACAGGATCACTACCAAAAAGCTGCAGTGCGACCGGGCGTTCTTCCTCCAGAAATTGTAAATACTTGTTTGATTTTTCCGAATACCTTACAAGACCTTCGGAACTCGCCATCTCCGAGAAAACAACCGCCGCGCCTAATTCTTTGCAAATTAACCGGAACGGAATATTCGTCACACGCGCAAGAGGGGCAAGAGCTGTTTTCCCTTTGATTTCAACCGTTCCGATTTTCATAATTATATTAAATAGGGTAACTATTATAAATTTTATTATTTACAAGTAAAATATTACTTCTCTATCATTAATAACTCCCATTTCTGTCGTACTGAACTCAGCTCAGTTCTTTATTCTTCTCTCAGGGATCACTCATCGGAGTTCTCAGGATCTTACCGTTTGTTTTCGCATGAAACAGATCCTGAATCAGGTCCAGGATTACAAGGAGAATAAATCACGTCAAGCAGGTTCAACAGCAATTCTACAGTAATCCAACAAGGGGAGATAAATAACTTTATAATTTTTAATATACAATTAAATAGTGAAAAATTCAAGTTTTTTAGAGTTTCTAAAATTGCCGATTTTTATATTGATTTTAAAATTAAAATTTATTAATATATTGTTTCATTAAATATTAAGAGGATTTAGCGTGGCAAAAATATGTGAAATATGCGGGAAGGGTCCTATGGTAGGCAGTCATGTAAGTCATGCACATAATGTAACCAAGCGGCGCTGGCTGCCCAACCTCCAGAAGGTAAAAGTCGTAACGGAAAACGGAAGCGTAAAACGCATGCGGGTTTGTGCCAGTTGTATCCGTTCGGGAAAAATACAAAAGCCTGCATCAGTTAGATAGAATCAAGTACATAAAATGCAAAAACCACCTGCGAATACCTGGTGGTTTTTTAATTTGAATGTAAATTATATTGCAAAACTTTCGTAAAAATTGATTTTTTTATATAAATTTAGCAATTATAGAATGTTCACATAGAGATTGCAAAGTCTCCCTTCCCCGAGTTCTCGGGGGAGGGATCCTCGCAATGACAGACAAAGGATAAATCTTCATTTTCACAAAGTGGTCACTGTTGTCGATCTCGGTAAGCGGGAAGAGAAATCTCTTGATGGCGAATATATAGAACTTGTGACATTATAATAAAAAATCGTAAATATTTAGTCATCTGATTTTGCTCTTTGAATAATTTAATTACATCGTTCCCCCGAGTACTCGGGGGAACAAGATATATTTCCTCTCCCTTTATGGGAGAAGGTGAGGGTGAAAAATTAAACCCTCTAAGCAGGACAAATAACTATATCTATACAAAAAATCAAAACTTTGGCAAATTATTAATTCACAATATTTATTTATAAAATAATGCCAAAATAGGTTTGTGATGATCCATTGAACGCCCCGATTGCTTGGGGCGGCTACTATTCTAATAGTCTTAGTTAAGCCATTCGGTAGCCGTACACTTTAGTGTGCGCTTGATTTTTGCTAAAGTTGCTAAAGTCTTGTAAAAATAAAAAATTTATGTAAAATAATAAGATACACAAAATTATGAGAGTTTCAAGAAGGGAATTTATGGTAGTTGCAGCCGAAGCTGCATCAGTATTTATATTTTGTAGAAAGCTAACTCCCCCTATAGATAATATAGAGAATACAGTTGAACCTAAGGTGGTACCCGAGGTTGTACCTGAGACAGAACTCTTAATCCCAACATATTTAGGCAATTATAAGAGAAGATTCTATGGTAAAGGAACACCCAAAAAATTAGACCTTATCCAGAGGTTTAATTTAGGAAAAGGAAATACTGTTGTAAGTGGAGAACCTAAAGAATGGAGCGGCGCCGGTTGGACGGGTCAGCCCACAGTTGTAAAAGATCAAGGAAAAACATTTCTTGTAATAGGTGGATTCGATCATCAATTAAGAAAAATAGATATTAATACAAATGAAGTAGCCTGGACTTACAGATTCGATGATGTTATCAAAGGTACAGCGACAATCTATATTGATGACACTGCGAGTGAGGAAAACAGAATTGTTATTCTGCAGGGAAGTAGAAGAGGTTTAGATAATACAATACATACTCCGATAGTACCCAGTTTCAGAGCTGTCTCTTTTAGAACTGGCAAAGAGTTATGGCGGCTAAATATCAGAAAAACGGATAGCTACAGCAGAGATAATGACAGCAGCCCAATATTCCTTAAAGATATGAATATGATTTTTAATGCAGGTGAGAACGGAATAGGATATTTTTTAAACGGTTCAATAAACTCTGCCAAGAAAAAGGATGGTATAATCCAACCGGAAATCGTTAATGAAGTCAAGTTATATGAGCAGTCCGATATACCTTTACACGGGGGCAACCTTGTAACAGAATCATCACCTGCCAGACTTAAAGATAAGCTTTACATAGCAGCAGGCTCAGGGCATATTTATGGAATTGACCTTAATACTATGCAGAAGATATGGGATTTTCCTATTCAATCAGACCTTGATGGGACTATACCAATCTCTAACGAAGGAAAACTTTTTTGTTCGATTGAAAAACAATATCTTCCGGGTAATGGGGGCGTACTAAAACTTGATCCCGACAAGGAACCGGAAAAAAGTGTCGAATGGTTTTTACCAACTGGAGATAGAGAGTTCAGCGTGTGGCAAGGCGGCGTTATTGGCTCAGTAGCTCTGAATGATGAATACATTGATGATGACCTGCCCCATCTGTTTGCAGTCATGGGAATTGATGATTACCTTTATGTTGGGTCCCAGCTTGAAACAACGGGGGAAAAAGTTGAAGGACCTCATAATAAGAATTATTACAAATGTCCGAAAGTTATTTTTTGTAAGAACATAGGTCCTTCTATATCTACGCCTATATTTACGGAAGGTAATAAATTAGTAGCGGCAACTTACAATGGTGTTTACTTATTCAAAATAAATTTTGAAAGAACTGATAATCCAAATAAGTATTCTTTGTCGGGTGCTAATGGAGAAAAATATAATATCTTTGTTGAGCAAGAAAGTCATTTCAATAAAGTACTTCCCTTTGAATCAACGCCTGTTGTTTTGGATGGTTTAGTAAGAATCTGCTGTAAAGACGGCTTTATGTACACTTTGGGATAATTTCTTCATATAACCCAAATTTTACAGAATTTTGGTGATTTTGTGCTTGGGCGAAAATAGTGGTGTAATAAAAACAAGAACTTACAGGTTTTGGGGAGCTTATTTTGCTGAAAAAAGGTGGTGATAATATGTTTACAAGGATAGTTAAAGTAAAAAAGAAAGATAAGACTCTCGGGTATTTGCGGCTTGTCGAGAACTACAAAGAGAAAGGCAAGA
>LJUD01000085.1 GCA_001304035.1 bacterium SM23_31
ACCGGGAGTACATTCTCGATATGTTC
This sequence comes from bacterium SM23_31, assembly GCA_001304035.1. Classification (GTDB taxonomy): domain Bacteria; phylum SM23-31; class SM23-31; order SM23-31; family SM23-31; genus SM23-31. The sequence goes on from LJUD01000085.1 coordinate 27, forward strand.
GAGAAACTCTGCGGTGCCAGGCTGCTTTATAATTATATGTGGATTGGCGGCGTTTCCCATGACCTTTACGACGGTTTTATTGAAGAATGCATGGGATTTCTCGACTATTTTGAGCCTAAAATACAGGAAGAATATAATCCCATACTTACGTACAATAAAATTTTTGTACAGCGGACGGCAAACGTCGGCATTTTGCCTCCGGAGACTGCGATTGATTACGGCGTTACCGGGCCCTGTCTGCGGGGCTCGGGTGTCGATTGGGACCTGCGGCGCGGCAATCCTTATTCTATTTACAACCGGTTCGATTTTGATGTGGTTATCGGTAAAGGTGAAATGGGAACGGTCGGTGATTGCTGGGATAGATATAATGTGCGTATATTGGAAATGGTCGAAAGCATAAAAATTATACGACAGGCACTCCAGCAGATACCGGATGGACCTGTCAGTCACGAAAAAACAGGAAAATCTATAAAAGTCCCGGCGGGTAAGGTATATGCTCGTACCGAGGCTCCCCGCGGTGAATTGGGGTACTATCTTATCAGTGAAGGAGGAAAAGGTCCGGCAAGATTAAAAGCCCGGTCACCATGTTTCAGTAATCTAAGTGTTATTAATGAAATCGCATGCGGATACATGCTTGCCGACTTAATTGCCATAATAGGAAGCCTGGATATTGTTCTTGGATGCGTAGACCGCTGAAAAGGTCTTAACGAATTATGTATAAAAAGGCGGATTAAGGTAAAATCACATGCTCCAGAAAGAAATACAAAGAGAATATTATAACAAATTTGTGGAACTTGTTGTAGAAATTGCCAAGTGGCTCGGGATGTACAATTCCCTGCCGGCTATCTGGTGGTTTATTATTGCATCTATTGTTGCTGCATTATTTTTTTTCTTTATCATCGCCGTCTTTGCGCTTATTGCAATCTATGTTGAGCGTAAAGTGTCGGGGCATGTCCAGGACCGTTTAGGACCAATGGAAACAGGCTGGCACGGAATTTTGCAAACGCTTGCCGATACTATTAAACTGTTTTTAAAAGAAGATATAATTCCTGCTGCGGTTGACCGGAAGTTATTTATTCTTGCTCCTGTTATCGTTTTTATGACGTCGTTAGCCGTCTTTGTGGTTTTCCCGTTCAGTGAAAAATTTGTAGTCACCGAACTCAATATCGGCATTCTTTATGTTGTGGCAATTTCCACCGTAGTCGTACCCGGTATCATTATGGCAGGCTGGTCGTCAAATAACAAGTGGTCGCTCTTCGGCGCAATGCGCTCCGCCGCACAAATTGTAAGTTACGAAATCCCAGTCGGACTTTCGATAGTATGTGCGGTAATGGCGGCCGGAGATTTGAGCATGCAGGGTATTGTAGTGAAACAAGCCGGGGGATTCTGGAACTGGTTTATTTTCAGCAATCCTTTTACTTTTGTCGCTTTCTTTATTTATTTTTTGGCTTCGCTTGCCGAGGTCAATAGAATGCCGTTTGACATACCCGAGGCGGAATCGGAACTGGTTGCGGGTTATATGACCGAGTATTCGGGCATACGGTGGGCATTTTTCTTTCTGGCGGAATATGGTAATATGCTGGCGGTCAGTATTATTGCTGTTACGCTTTTTCTCGGCGGATGGCAGGCGCCATTTCCCGCATTGGAATTTATTCCCGGCTGGTTATGGTTTTTATGCAAGACACTGTTTTTAGTCTTTGTACAAATCTGGATGCGCTGGACGCTGCCGCGCCTTCGCGTAGACCAGTTAATGTACATCTGCTGGAAGGTTCTTACACCGTTTGCTTTTGTGTGCATTTTCGGTGGAGGGCTCTGGCAGGTTTTAATTAAATAGAATGGATTATTTGTAAATTTATTAAAAGCAGGTGCTGTATTAAATAAAAACAACTCATTATTCCGCCAAGCCGGAGCTTAAATAATAACAATTATTTCTTTGCGTTCTTTGCCCCGAATACTCGGGGCTAAGCGGAAAGAGAATTTTTTAGTATAGACTGAAGAAATAACCATGCAGAGATATTTTCTTAATATATATATTGGTATCAAGACCATATTGATAGGTATGTTCATAACGCTCAAGCATATGTTCACAAAGTCTGTCACCGTTCAGTATCCTCATAAAAAACTGGACATACCCGAGCGGTGTCGAAATTTACTGCTTAATAAAATTGAGGATTGTATCGGCTGTTACCAGTGCGCTCGAGCGTGTCCCGTGTACTGTATTACTATGGAAACAATCAAGGCATTTGAAGGTGAAAACCTCGGGCTCACTTCAGACGGTTCAAAAAAAAGACTCTGGATTCCCGTTTTCGACATTGACATGGCTAAATGCTGCTACTGCGGGCTTTGTACATATCCGTGTCCGACTAAATGCCTTATAATGACCGACAAATACGAATACTCAACATATAAGCGTGATAATCTAATATTCCATTTTACTAATGTAGATGCGGTAAAGGCTGCTGAACTCCGGGAGAAAGACCATATCCGTAAAATGGAAAAAGAGAAATAGAATTTGTCCCGCTAAGCGGGATTCAAAACATAAGAAACGGGTGCTGACAAACCCGCCCGGGAGAATTGATGTCCGGATTTGATATAGTTTTTCTGTTTTTTGCTGTAATAACAATCGGGTCTGCTGCGTTAGTGGTTTTTTCGAAAAAAATTACACACGCAGCTTTTGCCCTTATGTTTTCACTATTTGGAGTAGCGGGTCTTTATGTGTTTTTAAGTGCGGATTTTTTAGCCGCCGTTCAGATTATTATCTATATTGGCGGCATTCTGGTTCTGCTTCTGTTTGGCGTGCTGCTGACTGTTAAAATTTCCAGTATTACAATAACTACACAATCAACACAGCGAATATGGGGGGCAATTGCAGGTACCGGGCTTTTCATCTTGGTTCTTACAATCATTATCAGGGCAGACTGGTTTATTCCCGAAAAAGACCCGGGTGACATTTATTTTACGCAGAGTAGGCAAATAGGCGAGCGTTTAATGACTGAATATCTTTTACCGTTTGAAATTGCATCCGTCTTGCTCCTTGCAGCGCTCATTGGAGCAATGTTTATGATTCGTTCGGAGGATAAGTGATAACGCTTGATTCATGTTTGATTATCGGTGCGGCGCTTTTCACATTAGGTTTTCTTGCAGTGCTTACCAAGCGAAATGCCATCAGTGTACTTATGGGCGTGGAGCTTATTTTAAACGCCGCCAATATAAACTTTGTTGCGTTTGGCTTCTTCAGAAGTTATGAAATCCACGGCGTTTTGATTGCGTTATTTGTTATTGTAATTGCTGTTTCGGAAGCAGCCGTGGCGCTTGCTATAGTGCTGAATATTTACCGCAATATGCGAACGGTTAATTTAGATGAGGTAGATAGTCTCAAAAAATAATCGCCCAAAGGAACAATTGGCAGTCACGGTGTCTACCTTATAATTTGTTGAAAATATTTACGCGCTCCAGCGTGATCCCGCTTAGCGGGACCAACATTATATATAAATGTACGAACAATTAGTATATACAAAATTCTAAATAATTAAGACTGAAAGCTAAAAGCTAACAGCTAATTAACTCATGACACTGCTCTATCTTGCAATAATAATCTGGCTTCTTCCGCTGCTAACTTTTATTATTCAAATCTTTTTCGGAAACCGTCTACCGAGAAAGGGGGATTGGGTAGTGGTCGGTGCCATGTTTATTGACTTGGCTCTTGCACTTGTGATCTTTGGGAATGTGATCTACAAGTATAATCCAGATTTTCGGGCAGTCCTGCAATTTGATTGGATATCACTTGGCGGTCAAGACTTCCCGCTCGGTTTTGTTCTTGATAATGTTACTGCCGTTATGCTCGTTGTCGTTACGCTGGTCAGCGCTCTGATATTTCTCTATTCCATTGGGTATATGAAGGGAGACCCGTTATATTCCCGGTATTTTGCTTATCTTTCGTTTTTTGCATTTTCCATGCTTGGTGTGGTGCTTTTTGAGAATTTATTTGGCATTTATATATGCTGGGAGCTGGTGGGTCTCTCATCGTATTTGCTAATAGGGTTCTGGTTTGAAAAGGATTCGGCATCCGATGCCGGTAAAAAAGCGTTTATTACGAACAGAGTAGGGGATTTCGGCATGTTTCTCGGTATGCTGATTGTTTTTTCCGCTCTGGGCACTTTTTCTTTAGAAGGGATTAAAAACGGCGTTGAATCGGGGCAATTGAGCGGCACATTGCTGACTGCTGCCGGCATACTGTTTTTTATGGGTGCGGTCGGAAAATCGGCGCAGTTCCCCCTTCACGTATGGCTGCCGGATGCAATGGAAGGACCCACACCGGTCAGCGCCTTGATACATGCCGCAACGATGGTTGCCGCAGGTGTATATCTAATTGTCAGAATAGTTTTCATGCTTACTCCGGTTTCCACGGTAGTCATTGCGTATATCGGCGGATTTACGGCATTTTTCGCCGCTACAATTGCCCTAACCCAGAATGATATAAAACGCATTCTGGCATATTCTACAGTAAGTCAGTTAGGCTACATGATGCTGGCATTGGGGACAGGCTCTTATGCAGCGGGACTGTTTCATTTAATGACGCATGCCTTTTTTAAAGCGCTGCTCTTTCTCGGTTCGGGCAGTATTATTTATGCCATGCATCATGCTTTACACGCTGTGAATAACGATGCCGATCCGCAGAATATAAATAATATGGGCGGTCTCAGGCGTAAAATGAAGGTAACATTCTGGACATATTTGGTCGCAACCCTGGCAATTTCCGGGGTCCCCTTTACTTCCGGATTTATTAGTAAAGATGCAATATTGGCGGGTACGCTCAGTTTTGCCGGTAGATACCCGCAGCATTTCCTGCTTCCTTTTTTCGGATTTGCCGCCGCAGGGATTACCGCTTTTTATATGTTCCGTCTCGTATTCAAAACATTCTTCGGAGAGTTCAAGATTTCAGAAGCCCGGGAACATATACATGAGTCCGGCAAGATTATGACCGTTCCCCTTGTCGGTTTTGCAGTTTTTTGCTTTTTCGCATTCTATACTGCCGGAAATAATAGTATAAGCTTATCTTCACCTGGTGAAGGCTGGTTCTATGACCTTATTAAGCCGCCGGAGCAAACTGCGATGACAGCCGCTGAAATGCCGTTTTCAGAGGAAATTTATGAACAGGAAGAACTTCCCGCAGAGCCCGGCGCCAGCCACTCTTATGCGATTTTCCTTTCGCTTCTTATCGTAGGTGCCGGTATTGTGGTTTCTTATAGAACATATATTTCAAAAACCATCTCCGCGGAAACATGGGCAGCGATGTATCCACGTTTATACCGGGGGATGTACAATAAATGGTATATTGACGAATTCTATCACGCAACGGTTATTAAATTAATTTTTGTATGGAGTGCATTATGCCGGTGGTTCGACAATGTAATAATCGACGGTATTGTAAACGGATCGGCGCGTATTACGGTTATTTTCTCATGGTTCGAGGGCAAATTTGACAATATTGTTATCGACGGTATTGTAAACGGTATTGCTAACGCAACACAGATTCTCGGATGGTTTACAAGACAATTCCAGACCGGCAGAATTCAAAATTATCTCGTAGGATTTTTAATAGGTATATTTGTGATTATAATATTCCGAATGATGTAGGGATAATCCCGCTGAGCGGGATGATTACCCACTTTTGAGGAGATACCCGAATGGGATTTTTAACGCTAATAACTTTTATTCCGCTTGTTGGCGCAGCTATTATAACATTTCTGCCTAAGGGAAAAATAGCATTAATTAAGAAGGTTTCTGTAGCTGCAACAGGTCTTACCCTTCTTTTGACAATTATTATGCTGCTGAGGTTTGACAGGACAATGCCGGGTATTAATAAAGAGGGGCAATTTCAGTTTGTGGAGCATCATAAATGGATCGAGGTATTTAATATCGATTATTTTATGGGTGTGGATGGTCTCAGCTTTCCTATGATTTTATTGACTGCGCTCCTCTGTTTTCTCTGCGTTTTTGCCTCCTGGAATATCGACCGGGCACAAAAAGGGTATTTTGCATTGTTTTTACTTCTTGAAACCGGGATGATAGGAACATTCTGCTCACTTGATTTCTTTCTGTTTTACATATTCTGGGAAGTGATGCTTCTGCCGATGTATTTTCTGATTGGGATCTGGGGTGGTCCTCGTCGGGAATATGCGGCAATTAAGTTTTTCCTGTATACACTCTTCGGCAGTCTGCTCATGCTTTTGTCAATGTTAGCATTTTATTTTACCAACGAGCCGCATACGTTTAACATGCTGACAATAATGCAAAACAGCATAACTTATACGCGGACGTTTCAATATTGGGTTTATATCGCACTCTTTATCGGTTTTGCCATAAAAGTACCTATTTTCCCGTTTCATACATGGCTGCCGGATGCCCATGTTGAAGCCCCCACTCCGATCAGTGTTATCCTTGCCGCTATACTGCTTAAAATGGGAACATACGGTCTCCTGCGGATAAGCTACCCCATGCTGCCGGATGCCGCAAATTATTTTGCTTACGGTTTAGCAATTCTTGGTTTGATTAACATTCTCTACGGCGCTTTTGCCGCAATGGCGCAAACCGATTTGAAAAAGTTAGTGGCGTATTCCAGTATCAGCCACATGGGATATGTTCTCCTGGGAATGTCTGTATTTACCAGCGCAGGTATTAATGGTGCTGTTTTGCAAATGTTTAACCACGGTACTATTACCGCCATGCTCTTTCTAATTGTCGGCGTCATTTATGACCGGGCACATCACCGTGAAATTTCAGGATTCGGAGGTCTCGGTTCACAGATGCCGATTTATACCGGCATTACCAGCTTTGCCTTTTTTGCGAGCTTCGGACTCCCGGGATTGAGCGGTTTTATCAGCGAAGCCATGGTTTTTATAGGCGCCTTCCCGGTATACAAATATATCACTGTCTTTGCGGTCAGCGGTGTCATTATCACTGCCGGATATTTCTTGTGGACGCTGCAGCGTATATTTCTCGGAAAACTTCAGGATAAATATAAAACACTACCCGAAATTTCCGGTATGGAGATTTTTACACTCGCTCCGCTCATGATAATTATTTTATTCGTTGGCGTGTATCCGATGCCGGTATTAAATTTAATGCGGGCTTCCCTCAATTACTTGATTGAGGTTGTACATCCGTAACCTGAGGCAGTTTAATATGGTTGATGCTGATAATATTATTAAAGATTTACAATTTTTTTATCCCGAGATAGTTCTTACCGTCACTATTCTCTTTGTTATCATTGCCGAACTGATTCCCAGTATCAAAAAAAAGTTGATAATTCCATTCCTCAGCCTTGCAGGATTACTCCTTTCCATATTTTTTTCTGTCCGACTATTTGACGTCCAGGAGCGTTTTCTGTTCAGCAATATGATTATTGTCGATCATCTCGGTGTGTTTTTCAGGATTTTCTTTGCTCTGGCTTCCGTGATTATTGTTCTGCTTTCAATACCGACGTTTAAACGGGCAGGCGAATATTATGCACTGTTATTAACAGCTACGCTCGGCATGTATCTTATGGCATCTTCAACACACATTATCATGATTGCGCTTTCTCTGGAAATTGTAGGGATTACGTGCTATGTACTTGCCGGATACCGGCGGTCTGAGCGTAGATCGAGCGAGGCTGCGCTTAAATATATGCTTTACGGCGCTGTCTCGACAGGCGTTATGCTCTATGGATTTTCCTTTCTCTACGGTATGTCGGGAGAAGTAAATATTTATAAAATCCGTGATATTTTAATGTTGGAACCTATTGATAATTTGCTTTTGCTTGTATCTGTCATTTTTATTCTGGCTGGCATAGGTTATAAAATTGCGATGGTACCGTTTCATTTTTGGTGTCCGGATGTTTATGAAGGAGCGCCGACTCCCGTAACCACATTCTTTTCTGTTGGACCGAAAGTGGCAGGTATAGCACTACTGATCCGCTTTGTCTTTGCAGGGATTTCAGTGCAAGTGAGTGAAACTGTGGAACAGTGGATATCTATTGGAGATATTGACTTGCAATTTATGTTAGCAGTACTATCTGCAATAACCATGACACTGGGCAATACCGCTGCCCTTGCGCAGAGGAATCTTAAACGGCTGCTTGCATATTCCTGTATTGCCCATGCAGGATATATCCTGATGGGATTTACCATGTTTACAGGCGCCGGAATCAATGCCGTTCTCTTTTATGTAATTGTCTATCTTTTTATGAATTTTGGGGCATTCATTGTTGTAGATGGAATTGCGCTCCGTTTAAAAAGTGAAAATATTGACAAGTACAGGGGTCTTGCATCACGGGCGCCGTATCTTTGCTTTGCATTGACAGTTTTTCTAATATCGCTGACAGGAATTCCGCCGACAGCGGGTTTTATTGGAAAGGTTTTGCTTTTTGCCGCGGTAATCGATAGTAAATTGTACTGGCTGGCAGTGGTAGGCGCCGTGAATGTAGTTGTATCATTGTATTACTATTTTCGAATTATAAAAGCAATGTATTTGGAAAAACCAATTTCTGCTGATGAATTGCCGTTAGCAATACCCCGAATCCACATCTTCCTGACTACACTTTTATTGATCCCGACAATATATTTTGGTCTATTCTGGTCTCCTTTGCGGGAATGGACTACATTTAGCCTTAATTTCATGTTAAGTATCGATTAATTTGCAATCCCGTTAATGTAGTTTTTACTTGCAAATGAATTTTTGATTATGTAGATTATCAAATATAAAAATTTTAAAAACAAAATTTAAGGCTAAAAGAGATGCCATATATTGTAGGAGAACCATGCGTAAATAGTAAATACGGTGACTGCGTGGAAGTATGTCCTGTTGACTGCTTTTATCAGGATGACAAGATGCTGTATATTAATCCGGATGAATGCATTGATTGTGGGGCATGTGAACCGGAATGCCCTGTGAATGCAATTTTCCTGGAAGAGGAAGGACCGGGCTACGACGAAACAAAATGCAAACACGACGCTCAATATTATATAGACTTGAATTATAATTTCGATTATGAAGGAAAAGAACCTGTAACAAGTAAAAAAGATGTAGTGCATGGACCCAATTGGGACCCTGAAAAAGCTCGCGACTAATTGCAGGTAAGGTATTCTATTTCAGTGAGTAATCTGCATTGTGAAAGGTAATACTCTTTTGTTATGTTTAATACGTTACTTTTTAAAACCCCGTTAATTCTTCATTAGCGGGATTTTCATTGTATGTTGCTTAATTATTTCTTAATTTTTTCAGGTCAATTATAAATTTTTCTTTAATTGAATTATTTTTGTTTTTTAAATGTATTTATCCAAAGATAAACGCTATGCCAAACTGGATTTTACATAAATTAAAAAATAAACCCGCATTTTTGGCAGCCGTTCACACTGGTACTGTTGTACTGATTAGTATTTTCATTGCATTTTTATCCTCATGCGCTCTTATACAATTTATTCAATCCAGCAGCAATAGGAATTCTCTTCCAACTCCTCCGCCACCTCCCTTGAAAACATTTTCGGTTCCTCCCGATGTCGTAGAAGCAAAAGCCGTTGATATTTTGCAGGATATTACGTTGAAGTATGTAGTAACCTCGCGTGAAAAATGGAAAATTGAGGCATACAAAGATTATGAGGGTGAACTTCACGGATTTTGGAAGTTCAAGAAAATATGGCAGGACAGAGTGAAATATTTTATCAGAATAGTCCCCGATAAAAATCAGCCGGACCACAGCCATATAT
>LJUD01000086.1 GCA_001304035.1 bacterium SM23_31
CGGCTACCATTGGCTCGAGTGTTTCTTCGATATTATCGAGCTGCCAGCCGAGTCCTTTTGCAACAAAGGCAACCGATTCCATCATACCTATATGTCCCAATTTGCCGGCATCCCTCAAAGCCCTGAATTCTTCCACCGTCAGCCCTGCGCCGACTTTTTTCTGCAAAGGTCCCCTTCGTGTTGCGGCATCAACTTCCCGCTCTGCATAAACATGCTCTACACGGTTACACATACTCGTCATACAAAGAACAAAGGTATCCATTACAAAACCCGGATTTACGCCTGTTCCGAGACAGGTTACGTTATTTGCCCTGGCAACGGCATCCAATTCTTTCGCCTTTTCAGGGTTTTTCAGGTCGGGGAAGAGGAGTTCTTCAGTAGATGAAATAACATTTGCTCCGCCTTCCATAATCGTTCTAAACTGGTCAAATGTATCAGCGATAAACGATGACGTCGTATGCAATACAACGTCTACCTTTGTTTCATTAAAAACCTTTTGAATATTATCTACTACGGTAATACCCAAATTATCTGAAAATCCTACAACCTCACTTAAATCTTTACCGGCAATTGCCGGATCGATATCTACCGCACCGACCATTTTTACCATATCCTTGGTCATTGCAGTTTTTGCCGTATTAATCCCGATAGGTCCAAGACCAAACTGCACTACGTTGATAACATCCCTATCCACCGCATTTTCATATAAATATTTCATAGCCGACTCCTTGTATTTTAATAATTTCTGCAACGAACATCAGATTCACCTTATGTTGATTTTTTTCGGGATAAATCGACAGGATAGCATTTAGTAATATATTAAAAATAATTTTTTAGTACAATAAATCTTTACTAAAATATTGGTTAATTTTCAATTATTTATAGCCGGTTCCCATCATAGGCAAATGTTACATAATGAGCCCTATAATGTTTTGATTTTTTTCTTGCCAAAATGCAATAATATCTATACATTATTAAGTTAAGACAATTTAATTTTTCTGAAAGTTATTTCTATGTTAATGTTCTAATACTGTGAAGTTGAATTCATTATTATTTGCCGCTGAATCCGATACAAAAGGAGAGAAAAGAACACCCGCAGTCTATATCCCTACGATTTATTTCGCAGAAGGCCTGCCGTACGTATTGGTCAATATTGTTTCCGTAGCGTTCTATACAAAATTAGGAATTCCCGATTCGCTAATCGGATTGTATACAAGTTTGTTGATGTGGCCCTGGATTATCAAGATGTTTTGGGGACCGGTAGTTGATAAATACTATACAAAACGTACCTGGCTGCTTTTCATGCAAATAACCTGTGCAGCGCTGTTTGTGTTTATTGCAGCCGGTCTCAATGCAGATTCATTTTTCTACTCGACGTTGATACTGTTTGGAATTATAGCATTTGTATCCGCTACGCATGATATTTCGATAGACGGGTTTTACATGCTGTCGATCACGCAAAAACAGCAGGCTTTTTTTGTCGGTATCAGAAACTTGTTTTACAGGTTTGCAATGATTTTTGGTACCGGCGCTCTGTATAATATCGTAGGAAAAATTGAAGCAAATTACGGTATTGAATATAGCTGGATTTCCGCTTTTCTTATATGTGCAGTCTTATTTGCAGTTTTAACTATGTTTCATTGCTGGTATTTGCCGTATCCTGCTGCTGACATACAAAGAAATACGTTTTCAACTCCATCTGATGATGATAAAGAATCTTATGCCGGTTTCATAAAGTATTATGTATCCGTATTTAAGCAATTTTTTCTACAGAAAAAGATAATCCCGATTTTAGCCTTTATATTACTCTTCCGTTTTGGTGAAGCATTGCTGGTAAAAATGAGTCAACCGTTCTTGATAAGGTCCATGGAAGAGGGCGGACTCGGACTTTCCATAGGCGTTGTCGGAGATATATATGGATTTATAGGATTAATAAGTTTGATGATAGGAGGTATATTAGGCGGCTGGGCAATAGCAAAATTCGGACTCCGCAAATGCATTTGGCCCATGGCGTTAGCGCTTAACCTTCCAAATTTACTTTATGTATATCTGGCGTATGTAAAACCGCCGTTGACACAAGTAGCCGCTGCCATTGCTATTGAACAATTTGGGTATGGTGTCGGGTTTTCCGCTTTTATGATGTTTCTCATACACATTTCAAAAGGAGAGAATAAAACATCGCTTTATGCAATTGCAACAGGAGTAATGGCTCTGGGATTAATGATTCCGGGAATGATCAGCGGATTCATTCGTGAATGGTTAGGATACCAAAACTTTTTTATTTTTGCAACTCTTCTGACAATCCCTGGAATGATTACAATTTTCTTTATTCCGCTGGAAGATGATAAACATTAGAGGCACATCCCACAGGTGTCTACATTTATGGATAATTAATAATAATACGAATTCAAATTGAGCTTGCAAAAAATTCCGGTATCCGTTACATTATAATTAAATGAATTTACCGGTCGATACTTTAATATAGAACGGCACTAACATTCTGAGTAACATTCATCCGGAGGTGCATGTGGTCGAGATTTCCACCATTGAAAAGTACATCTTTGTCTTGCTTCTCGTTTCTGCTGTCGTTGTTTTTCTTTTGTTCGCTAAAAATGTATTTTTCGCAATTATAAGCGGGAAACCGGAACCGAAGAGGTTTAATCGATTACATTTAAGAATAATTCGCTTTATTAAAGAGGTACTTTTTCAGCAGCGGGTAGTAGGGGGGAGGCCCGTTGTCGGACTAATGCATTTCGGCGTATTTCTGGGATTTATTTTCTTTTTATTTGAAACATCCAATACGTTTCTTGAACCTTTTGGATTGGCATACCTGCCGCCGCTTTTAGGCGATGCACTGCCGTATTTTCGAACGTTCATACTGATTATATCTTATGTAGTCGTAATAGGTATTACCGGTCTTGCTTTCAGGCGCTTTGTACTAACGAAGATTTCTCCTGATCCGAAATCTATTGAATCCGGAATAATAGCTCTCTTTATTTTACTTTTAATGTTAACCTATATCGACATGCACAGCACACACCTTGTTTATACCAAGATTGATTGGTGGCTGCATGTCGTAATAATTTTGGTTTTTCCGATATTAATATTAAACTCGAAGCATCTTCATCTGTTTTTAGCACCTTTAAATGTTTTTCTCCGAAAGTTCCGGCTGTGGGAAGTGGAAAAAATGAATCTGGATATTGAATCCGCCGAATCTGAAGAAGAGATAGTACTGGGTCTCGAAACCGTTGCCGCTATACCCTGGAAGCTCAGGCTTGACTTTTTTACTTGTGTTGAATGCAAACGGTGCACGGATAACTGTCCCGCCTCACAAGCCGGCATGGAGCTTCGCCCGGCTGATTTTATTAAAGAAGGCAGAAAGGCGCTTGAATCGGGCAAATCCGACGTATCTGTTATTGGTTCAATTATATCCGAAAAGACTCTCGGTCAATGTACAAGCTGTATGGCATGTGAGAATATATGCCCGCTTGGGATTGAGCATTCACAGCTACTCGCCGGAGCAAAAGCCGCTCAAACGCTTGCAATTGGAACCGGCGGCGTTGCAATTGAATTCTTCAAGAATATGACTAATTACGGTAATCCTTTTGCTTCCGGCCCGGATGTTAGAACTGCATTAATCGAAGAATTAAATTTGCCGGTTTTTGAAAAAGGTTTTACCGAGTATGCTTTGTGGCTCGGATGTGTCTGGTCATATAATCCGGACTTTAAAAAAGTAGTTGAAGCAACTGCTGCATCTTTAAAGCATGCAGGTGTTTCTTTCGGTGTATTGAAAAACGAAAAGTGCTGCGGACACCACTCACGCCGACAGGGTGAAGAGATGCAGTTCCAAACGCTTGCCCGGGAAAATGCACAAATGCTCAAGGATGAAGGCGTTACAAAAATTATAACCGGCTGCCCGCACTGTTTAAATACCATGCAGCATGAATATGAAGACTTTTTAGAAAACCATAAAAGCGAAATCAAACATCACTCTCAAATCTTTTCCGAGTTGATAAGTTCCGGCTGTTTAATACTTAATTCGAAATCGTTGTCGGGGCAAAAGTTAACCTATCATGACCCGTGTTATCTTGGGCGGTTCGAAGGTATATACAGACAACCGAGATTCATTATAGAATCAACCGGCGGCAATTTAATAGAAATTCCGCTTAATAAAAAATATTCCTACTGCTGCGGCGGAGGTGCGGCAGGCTTTACAATTGAACAAAAAGGCGAAAAACGGATAGACCAGGAGCGCAAGGCACAGGTCGTAAGTACCGGGATCAGCACTCTTATTACTTCCTGCCCCGAATGTAAATCAATGCTCACCGGAGCAGTTGAAACAACAAAAGATATAAGTGAATTAATAATGGAAACAATTGAAAAATCTTGAAAGGTTTGTTATATTATGGCACATTTAGATGAAGCAGTATTTTACGATAAAATTTACCCACATTTTCAAAAAGTATGTACACTCCGGCGACCTTCCGGTGAAGAGAGAGAAATAGTCGAATACATAATAAGTTACGCACATCACTTAAAGTTGAATACTGAGTTTGATGATTACGGGAATATCGCTGTTTACCGCAAGGCATCGAAAGGATTAGAGCATCATTCGCCGCTATTATTTCAGGCACACCTTGATATGGTTTGCCTCCCGGATAAAAATATTTTCCCTATACAGCCTAAAATTACAGACGGCTGGGTACATACCGAAGGCACAACTCTGGGAGCAGATAACGGAATCGGAATTGCTATCATACTGAAACTCATGAGCATACCGTTTGAAAAAAATCCGCCATTGGAATTTTTGTTTACAGTGAGCGAAGAGATAGGGCTTATTGGGGCATCTAAAATAGAAACTGAAAAAATAAACATAAGCTCCCCACGATTGGTTAATATTGATTCTGAAGAAATACAAAACATTACGGTAGGGTGTGCCGGCGGTCAGGACATGGATTTGTCTATCAAGCTCTCTTTGGAACAAAATTCGCTGAAATCTGCATTTGCTATTTCTGTTAAAGGACCCGGAGGACACAGCGGTATAGCAATCCATAAAAAAATACCAAATGCAATAAAAATAGCCGCTGAATTTGCTCATAAGGTTGCCCAAAATCACAAAATTGCAATTGAGGATTTTTCAGGGGGAGCCGCACGAAATGCCATTCCTGCAGAAGCAAATGTAATCCTGTGCTCCGATAATATCACGGAAAACGATTTAAAGGTAATTGCCGGTAATATTACTGATCAATTCAGCGAATTAAAGCCGTTTCATTTCAATATAGATACCGTTAATGCTCCTGCAAAAACCATGTCGGCTTTGAGCACGGAAAAAATTATACAACTCATTCGAACTCTCCCTCATGGAGTTGTTAAAATGAATCCCGTGACCGGCGGGATTTTGAGTTCGGTAAATCTCGCAGTAATCTCAATGAACAACGGTGTTACAAAAATATTAATGAACTCCCGCAGCAGCGATGAGCAAGAAATCAAAGAGATACTCGATTCCATAGATAAGATATGCATTGAATTTAAAGATATTCAAACAGAAAGGGGGGAGAGCTATTTGGGTTGGCGGCCGAATATGGATTCTGAATTGCTGAAAGCAACTACCAGGGCATTTGAATCTGTTCGCGGTATAAAACCGGGTTATCTCGATATACATGCAGGATTAGAATGCGGCATTCTGATGAATAAATTTCCTTCAATAAAAGAGGCTGTTTCAATAGGTCCAAATTTACATAATGCTCATTCTGTTGAAGAAAAGCTGGAAATATCTTCCACTGTAGAAATATGTGAAATCATTCAAAAGATTATTTCTCATTATAGTAAGCCGCCATGTTAATTTATTTGGCTTATTAGTTATTGTATTCATACATTCTAATGAATAATTTTTATAGTTATACATATGTATAATGTCATGGATAGATGATATGTTTTTGACGCATAAAATTTTATTAGGAAAGGATAGCAAATGAAGGTAAAGCGTATCGGTGTTCTAACTGGAGGGGGCGATGTGCCCGGATTAAACACAATAATACATGACATCGCCATAAGAAGTCATTATGAAAATATAGAAGTTCTTGGTATTCGCCGCGGTTGGGGAGGATTAATCTTTATGGACCCGGACGGAAAAGCAGACGACAGTGAACATGTGCATATCCTTGATAGAAGAAATGTGCGTACAATTGAGCGTACCGGTGGAACCATACTTCACACCTCGCGTACTAATCCTATTAACGTAATTCACAATGCCGATTTAAAAAAATATAGAGGCATAGAACTAAAAGAAGAAACGGATTTGACAAATGATGTCATTAAGAATATAGAAAGGCTGGGATTAGATACGCTTATTGCAATTGGAGGAGATGATACTCTTAGTTATGCAGTTCATTTGAAGAAATGCGGCATAAATATTATCGGCATTCCGAAAACAATGGATAATGATGTTTACGGCACTGAATACACTATTGGATTTAGCACGGCTATTTCTAAATCAGCGAATCTTCTTAATGATCTAAGAACTCCTATGGGTTCGCATGAACGGTTCGGAATTGTTGAACTTTTTGGGCGCTATGCAGGATTTACAGCATTGTATACCGGATACGTCTCACGGGGAGTTCGTGTTTTAATTCCCGAGTATGATTTTGACCACGATCAGCTTATTGAACTTTTATTGTATGACCGCGAAAATAATCCAAGCAATTATGCAGTTGTTATCGTTTCTGAAGGCGCAAAACCTATTGGCGGTAAAGTTTTTGAAAGCGGCCCCAGAGACCCGTATGGGCATAAAAAATTGGGAGGTATTGGACATGTTATTGCGGATTATATTGTACAAAAGACCGGATATCTTACAATCGTTCAACTGCTTTCTTATTTCATGCGCAGCGGTGCACCGGATGCGGTGGATAAACTTGTCGCCGGATTTTTTGCTAATATTGCAATGGATTCCATAATTAATAAAGAGTTCGGTATAATGACGGCAATCGTGGATGGTAAATATGCAACGGTACCGATAGAACTGGTAAATGAAAAAAAACGTGTTGTAGACGTAGACAGGTATTATAATGTTAAACGCTACCGCCCCAATTTTGCAAATATGAAAGGTTTGCCATTATTTTTAAAGTAATAATTTCATATTCAACTATTAGCCGTTGAATCTTATAAGAAAATATAGATTAATCAAGGATTTATAGCAGTTGCGATTAGAAGTATAAAATAAGGAAATAGCTGTGGCTGAATCATTGAATGATAAGATTGTGCTTATTACAGGAGCGAGCTCCGGAATAGGTAAGTCATGCGCGCAAGCATTTGCCGCTGAAGGATCAAAGTTGATATTGACGGCACGCCGGATCGACCGACTTAGGAATCTTTCGTTATCCCTGAAAGAAAAATACGACACCGATTCAATTATATTTAAATTGGATGTAATGAGTAATGAAAATGTACGGTATTTTATTGGTGAATTACCAATGGACTGGCAGGCTGTTGACGTTCTGATTAATAATGCGGGACTTTCTCAGGGATTGGCGAAAGTGCAGAATGGCTTGCTCGAGGATTGGGAGACCATGCTTGATACGAACGTTAAAGGTTTGCTGTATGTAACCCGGGCTATTCTTCCCGGCATGATACAGCGGGGCAGGGGGCATATTATAAATATTGGCTCGATTGCAGGTTACCAGGTCTATCCTGGAGGTAATGTTTATTGTGCCAGCAAGTTTGCGGTACGCGCCCTTACAGAAGGTATGCAAATAGATGTAGTTGATACTCCTGTCAGAGTATCTGCGGTCTCCCCCGGAATGGTGGAAACTGAATTTAGCCTTGTTCGATTTAAATGGGATGATGAAGAAAAAGCAGCTAATGTATATAAAGGGATTGATGCTTTAACGCCGGATGATGTTGCTGAAGCTGTAGTTTTTTGCGCAACAAGACCTGCTCACGTTAATATAAATGAACTGATTATCATGCCGACTAACCAGGCATCCGCAAATGTTATTTTCAGAAGACCGTAAAATCGATTGGCTGCTTTGTGTTGGAAAAATAGTCAGAAACTTTTTCCAAAGTTAAGCCGGATTCTGAAAAAGTAAAAATTCAGCCAATTAATGAAAATAAAAACACCTTTTAAATAACGAAACGTGTTTTTTTATTGCATGCGCAGATATTTTACGTTTATTTATAACTCCGCAGTGTTTTCATATAATTTGCACGCTCAAATGCCGCGGGATCAGGACATGCTTTCTGACTGAGACTGCCTTTCATAATATCGACTGATTCATACTCATGTTCTTCCATCCACCTGACAAGTTCTTCGAGAAAAGACTTAATCTTGTCTATCCCTTCCTGCAGTAATACAGAAGTCATCTGCACTGCATCAGCTCCAGCCATTATAGCTTTTACAATATCCTCATGCGTGTGTACACCGCTGGTTATAGCTATTGATGATTTTATATTTCCGTAAATAATGGCAATCCAACGCAGCGGGAGGCACATTTCGTCGGAATTGCTTAATACAAGATTCGGAACTACTTCAAGGTTTGCGAGATCAATATCGGGCTGATAGAACCTATTAAATAGAACAAGTGCATTAGCTCCTGCATCACTCAATTCCTTTGCCGTAGACGCCATGGCACTGAAATACGGGCTTAATTTAACAGCAACGGGAATTTTTACGCCGGATTTAACAGCTTTCAGTATCTCTATGTAACGCTTTTCAACCTCACCTGGAGCAATGTTGAAGCCTGTTTCCAAAAAGTAGACATTTAATTCAATCGCATCTGCACCGGCTTCTTCAATTAACTTTGCATATTTTATCCATTCTTCAGCATCCGTTCCGTTCATACTTGCTATAACAGGGATACTCACTGCTTCCTTCAGTTTTTGAATGCGCTCGAGATACAATTCCGGGCCTGAATAAAAATCATCACCGGAAGGGAAATAGGTTAATGATTCAGCAAAGCTTTCCGTTCCATGTTCAAGAAAATAGTATAACTCCGCCTCTTCAAACTTTATTTGCTCTTCAAATAGAGAATCCATCACAACAGCAGCAGCCCCGTCATCTTCCATCCGGCGTACTTTATCTATATCTTGCATAAGCGGAGATGAAGAAGGAACAATAGGGTTTTTTAAATCAAATCCCATATATTTAGTAGAGAGATCGATCATACATTACTCCTGTTTTTGGGATTAATTTACAATAAATTTTAGAGTTTTTTGTACATATTGACAGTTAGTGCACCGGATGGACTATTTCCCGTTGTCCGAACCGATATCTATTTCTTCACCGACATGCATAGCTGCCATCTGTTCATAAAACAACCGTCGTTTATTTGCATCTTGCTGCGCCAGCCTGAGTAGCTTTTCCGCCCTTTCCGGTTTTGATTTTGTCAGCATTTTAAACCGGGTTTCATTATACATATAATCCTTCATTGATATGCTCGGCGATTTCGAGTCAAGCTTAAGAGGATTTTCCCCTCGAAGAGCATTCTCAGGATTATACCGATAAAGAATCCAATGTCCGGAATTAACAGCAGCTTTTTGTTGATCTGTAGCCGTTGACATATTGATTCCGTGCGCAATGCAGTGACTATATGCAATAATAAGGCTTGGACCTTCGTAGGCTTCAGCTTCGCGGAAAGCTTTTACTGTTTGTGCATCATTTGCCCCGATTGCCACCTGTGCAACGTACACATTTCCATAAGACATTGCCATTAAACCGAGGTCTTTTTTGGATGCCGGCTTACCGGCAGCGGCAAATTTTGCTACC
>LJUD01000087.1 GCA_001304035.1 bacterium SM23_31
AGTTTATTCTGGGCGGTGAAGCGACTATGTGGGGCGAATATATTTCACCGGAAACCGTCGATTCACGGATATGGCCCCGTACGGCTGCTATAGCGGAGCGGTTCTGGTCTCCCGGGCATGTAAAGGATGTAGATGATATGTACCGCCGTCTCGAGGTTGTCAGCTTTCACCTGGAAGAGCTTGGATTAACGCATGAAAAGAATTATGAAATGATGCTGCGCCGGCTGACCAATAATGCCGGTATTATCCCACTGAAGATTTTGATAGACGTAATTGAACCTCTCAAGGGTTACTCCCGTGGCCGCTACCGGGACTATACATCCTATTCCCCGTTGACGCGTGTTGTCGATGCCGCACGACCTGATGCTAAAACAGCCAGGGAATTCAGGAATTTGGTTAATAGATATACGGCAGAAAATCAACAATACGATGACACTTTTAGTGCAATAAAAGATTGGCTTATTCTGTGGCAAAATAATCACATCGACCTGATTGAGATTATCAAACGTTCGCCCGTATTAAAAGAGATCGAAACTCTTTCGGATGACCTGTCTAAAGTTGCGGGTATCGGTTTACAAGCCCTTGCATATATAAAAAGCGGACGGCAAGCGGACAGCGATTGGATTGAATCACAACTGGAAATTCTAAGAAAAGCACGCACTCAAAGAGGTCAAACAGAATTGATGATTATTCCGGCTGTGAGACAATTGGTAAATGCAGCAGGGGAAACAGGCGCTTAGAATTATTAACGAAGTAAGATTACATTAACATCCCCTTAAATCCCCCTTGAAACAGGGGAATTGTGAAGGATGTTCCCCATTTTTGTAAGGATTTGTGTCTTATTTTATAAAATGATTTTGAAGGCTTTTCTTAACCAATGGTAATAAAATAAAGTCCCCTTTGAAGGGAGACTTGGGAGATGTTATTTTTCATTACATTTGGATATTATGTTAAAGAGTAATATCGGATTAACCGCATTTATCTACCATAGGAGAACCGGTCATGACAGTAGAAATTAAAGGTGCACCATCGGGGCGGGTTGTTTCTATCGATGCACTCCGCGGATTTGATATGTTCTGGATAACAGGCGGTGCAGCCTTTTTCCTCAGCCTTTTCCGCCTTATTGATACGCCGTTTTTTAACTCTCTTTCACAGCAGCTTAATCACGTTCAGTGGAACGGATTCAGGTTTTGGGACCTGATATTTCCTTTATTTTTATTTATTGTCGGCGCAAGTATGCCTTTTTCTATCAGTAAGAGGCTTCAGCGGGGGGACTCACGTAAAGAGCTTTACATTCACATCATCCAGCGGACACTGACGCTTTTAATCCTGGGTCTTATCTTTAATGGTTTACTGGACCTTGATTTTTCGAACTTTCGCTATGCCGGTGTTCTGCAGAGAATTGCCCTGTGTTATTTTTTTGCTGCGCTCATTGTTATGAACACACGGATAAGAGGACTGGCTATTTTTACCGGTGCAATACTGCTGTTATACTGGGCGGCAATGATGCTGATACCGGTTCCGGGCTACGGTGCAGGTGTGCTGACACCTGAGGGTAGTCTATCGGCTTTTATTGATCAATATGCACTGCCCGGAAGATTATATTATAGATTTGGGGATAATGAAGGCATTTTGAGTACCCTTCCCGCTATTTCTACGACGCTGCTTGGAGCATTGAGCGGTCACTGGTTGAGATCATCCTTTACTCAAAGTATAAAGGTTCTGGGTCTATTTGCGGCTGGTATAGTGTGCCTGTTTTTAGGGTGGATTTGGAACTTTGTATTTCCCATCAATAAAATCCTCTGGACGAGTTCTTATGTGCTTTACGCCGGCGGGTGGAGCTTGCTCTTATTGGGCTTATTCTACTGGATTATTGACGTAAGAGGCTGGAGGAAATGGGCTTTTCCATTTGTAGTCATTGGTTTAAATCCGATAACTATCTATGTGGCACAAGCATTATTCGATTTTGGCATCATTGCCAGAATTTTTGTGAATGGATTCATTGACAGCATGGGTGTTTTCAGGCCGGTCTTTTGGGCATTTTGCGTGCTCACGGTCAAATGGCTCTTCCTGTATTTCCTGTATAAGAAAAGGATATTTTTAAAAGCGTAGTGTGTCGAGGTTGAAATATTTCTTGTAATGTAATTAGCCCTCACCCCTTGCCCCTCTCCCGCAAGCGGGAGAGGGGAAAAGGAAGGAAAAGCCACAATTAAGGGAGTTAAGTTTCAGATAACAGATTACCGGAAAACAATTACTCCCTTCTCACATTTTTGGAGAAGGGCAGGGGATGAGGGCATATTAATTGAAACAAACAAATTTTTATCCAAAAAAATACAAAACGTAGGGGCACGGTTACCGTGCCTTTACTATGAAGAATATTTTTCCAATGATTTAAACATAAATGTTTTTAAGCATAGTCGATCAATAAGAAGGTAATAAGTAAAATGAGAATTCACCTCCTTCGGCATGGGACGCTTAACGATCACGTAACTATCGGAGAATGGGCAGAGAAAATGGGACATAGTGTTTCAAAAACAGTCCTTATCAACAATGAAAATCTTCCAAGAATGAATGACTTTGACTGGCTGATTATAATGGGTGGAATAATGGACACGCATGAGGAGGATAAATATCCCTGGCTTGTTGAAGAGAAGAAGTTCATTAAAGATGCAATTAACCAAAGAAAGATAGTTCTGGGAATTTGCTTTGGTGCACAGCTTATTGCCGGGGCTCTCGGCGCTGAGGTATACAAAAATGAGTACAAGGAAATCGGGTGGCATAAAGTCAATCTTACAGAAGACGGGAAAAAATCACAGGTTTTCGGTTCTTTTCCCGGCCGGTTCCCGGTTTTTCAATGGCATGATTATATATTTGATCTGCCTTCTGGTGCCTTGAGAACAGCAGAAAATGAAGCATGCGCAAATCAGGCATTTGTGTACAAGGAGAGTGTAATTGGTGTCCAGTTCCACCTCGAATTCACCGAGGAGTGTATTAGAACACTGGTTCGGGAATACGGTGATAAGATCACAGAAGGCAAATACATACAGCCAAAGGAAGAAATACTGACAGAGCGTCGTTTAATCGGGGAAATCGATGAGTTGAAAAATTTGCTTCTGAAGAATATCGAAAAGGCATTCGGGGATGAATATGACTGTAAATAATCTATCCTGAATAATTTATAAATTATTGTATCAAAAGGGTGGCACCCCCAAACGCGTTTGGGGGTGTTTTTTACTTCCAATAAAATCAATTATTTGTGAGATTAATCCCGAGTACCCGTGATAAATTATCCGGACTACAAGCGCCGGTTATCAGTTTAAAAGTTATTATTTATCGGGGCTAACGTGTTACAAAAATTGCTGATTATTCATTTCCATTATCTTCGAGCACAACCGCCGGTGGGGCGTTTTCCCATGGTCTGTCATGCTCCCATTTTTCTATCCATTCATCCGGCATAACCAATGAAAGCGCCGCAATATCACCGAGAAATGTATGTAATGCTGACGGTGTGAATTTTACTCCCGATGTGAGCGCCGGAAACGATTTGAAGAACTCCTGCTCAACTAAGGGCAGCAGGATGTCCCGGTTATTGAGAAATACGCTGCCGCCGATAATAAAAAGTTGTGTATCCATCAATGCATTGATAGAAGCCATACCTCTTGCGAAATTGTACGCTGCTTTTTTAATAACTTTTTTTGCTTTTGTGTCACCCTGCCGGTATGCAGAAAATACATCTTCGGTTGTTGCTCCCTCTCCGTAATCTCTTGCAATAGCGGAACCGGATACTAAGGCTTCCAAATCTCCGAAATTTCCGCATCCGCATTGCGGACCGTCTTCAGCTATATAAATATGACCTCCATGACCCGCATTTTCATTTTTACCTTTGAGGAGGTGTCCGTCAACGAAAATTCCGGTTCCGATTCCAGTACTCCAGGTAACGTACACCAGGTTATCTTCACCTTTGCCGGCGCCGAAAAGCCGCTCTGCGACGACACTGGTAACGCAATCATTCCCGGATTTCACTCGCGGGTACTTCCCGGTTAATACTTCTTCTAATGGAATTTCCGTCCAATCGTTTGGAATAACGCCTCGTTCTTTTGCAAGCCCGCCGCAAAGATTCGGTGAAACAATGACCTTGTACCCGTTTTTTATTTTGAATGGACTGCATGTGCTGATGCCCACGGCGCTGATGTCCTTTTTGTGAATACCAATACGTCTGCACGCACGTTCTATAAGGGCATCAACCTGTTCAGGTATCGATGTGTTATCTCCTTCTAACTTTACACGCTGATACAGCTTTATTAAGACGCCTTCATAATGGGCTATGCTAACGGTAATTTTTGTCCCGCCGATATCTACGGCAGCAAGATAAGTATTTCGCATGATTTTTCCTTATTGATTACTCCTGCATTGTTCAGGATTATTGTAAAGATAATGTTTAAATAGGTTTTATCGCCAGGAACACAAAATGTAAAATACAGTTTGTTGAGAAGCAAATCAAGCGAAAAAAAGAGTTGTCCATCTGAAAGAACATAAAATCATATAAACGGGGCAGTTCTTTTCAGTTTTTAACACGTATTAAACGAGTCATGAAATAAGAAGCGCACTTTCTCCTTGCAAATTGTGATGTTGAAAGCTATATTTAATGCATATAAGTGTATCACATAAAAGAACATCGTTTATATATATGTAGGAACACGCCGCGGCGTGTTCTAATCGAATCCGATGACATGTCGAATATCAGGAACGCGCCTCGGCGCGTTCCTACAAGGATACAACCAACAAATATATATGAACATTACCGATGTGTATTGGTCCCGCATTTGCTGTGTGTTGTTTCCGCATCTTTTTTGTGTTGTTCCCGCATCTGCTGTGCGTTGGTCCTGAATCTGTTGTGTGTTGGTCCCGATTCTGCTGTGTGTTGGTGTTGTCCCCAACACACTACTATTTAAGCGAAACAGACAAGAGAGCATGTTATTCTTGAAAATAGGAGCGATGAAATGGAACTCAAACCCTATGCGTTCCTGATTATTATTTTCCTTCTGCTATATGTCTTTATGTGCGGTCAGAGAGATGAGAAGTACACCGTTGAAATCATAGACGACGTGAGGCACATACACAACCATGCGCCTCTGTGGGGCGACACATTGAAAGTTGAGCTTGAATTTGTGCAGAAGCTTGGTGAATTGTACCCTAAAGATGAGAATTACCAGTTTTATAGGTTGAACGATATTGCACGGGATATGGAAGGAAATATTTACCTGCTTGATGCAGGCAATTACCGAGTCCAGAAATTTGATTCAAACGGAAAATATCTTGCAACAATTGGCAGGCAGGGACAAGGACCAGGTGAATTTGAACACCCTTTCTTAATGGATCTTGATAAGCAGGGAAACATCTATGTGGTCGATTACAGCGGGAACAAAATTCATGTTCTAACGTCAGAGGGTAAATTTATTAAGAAGAATAATGTGTCAGTGCAAACAATACTGGAATTTTATGTAATGCAATCCGGTAACATTGTTTTCAACACACTGCATCAAGATGCAGCTAGAGCGGGAGCACCATTCTCTGGGAGAAAGTTAACACCTATGATTAAAATTTTTGACAATGAAGGAAATCAATTAAGAGAATTTTTAGAGCCGGTTGACTTTGGTTCTCCATTGCTGAATATGAATGATAATACTATATATACCGCTGTTGATCCTCAAGATAATATCTATGTAACATTTCTCAAGCAAAACCGGATCGAAAAATATACCTCTGGTGGAACATGTTTATTTACTGCAGACCGGGTGTTGAACTATAAGGTGCGCCCTGCTGTTGTAACTAATGATGAAAGAGGTATTCTCCGAATAAAAGATGCAGGGACGGTTATCTCGGTAGGGATCGGTATCGATCACAAAGGACGTATCTGGGTTCCCACATATATGAAACAGGCTGAACCAACAAACAGCTACAGTAAGTACCGGGATAAATTACACGAAATCCCGGGCAATTTAGTGTTTCAAATCTATGATAATGAGGGTTTCTGGCTCGGCAACGTTGTCTGTCCGGTGCGATTCAGCCGGATGCGAATAATCGGCGACCGGATTTACTTCATCGACAATGAAACCATAAGTCTATATGAATACAGAATTGTAGAAAAATAAGCACGAATAGTCCCGCTTAGCGGGATGCAAGACCTGATTCCGAAGTGTAAGAATACTTGAAGTATTTTAAAACGTCCATAGAAAAGTTAAACGCTGGAGGCTGCCGATGACGCCGAAAGATGAGAACGAATAATCAAACATATACCGCTGCCATATAAAACCGAAGCCAAACGATACTCCCGCAAGCGTTCCTCCTTCATCACCGATTTTCTGGTCTCTCCCGTACGAATTATACCCCAGCCGGCCCTTGAATGATTCCGAGAACGTAAACTCTCCTCCGCCGACAAGCTGGTAATCTCTGTTGAGAAACTGCCGGTACTCGAAGCTTAACAGAAGGGGCAGATGCGCAAGTTGTTTTGTAAATCCCCCCCTGAGCATGGCGGGCATATCGTCTTTCGATTCACTGTATGCGCTTACGACGTACCCGATATTGGCAGCGCTGACGCCGAACGTGAGCATTTGCTCCGGTATTTTGTATATTATGCCTCCGTCCACAGCAGCCAATGTGGAGGAATAGCTTGCAATTTTGGAATACAGTAACTTGCCGCTGACACCGTAATACAGATTCGAACAGTATTCCCTCGCTATACCGCCTGTCAGAACAATATCCTGGGGAGTATAGTCGGGTGCGTCCGAGCCGTCCACGTTACGCCCTTCGAAGGTGCCGTAGTTTATGTATTTTATGCCGATTCCGTATCTGGTATTCAGCCCGTAAGTTGAAGAAAATATGATATTACCAGCCTTAAAGTCCATAACATGGTCAAGATAGGTGAAACTTACAATTTTCTCTTGAATTCCGGTCAATCCGGCGGGATTATAGAACAGGGCATGCACGTCTCCGGATATACCGACAAATGCGCCTCCCATACTCGAGGCGCGCGCTGAAATTTCAGTCTTCAGTATTTCATAGCCGGATAACTGCCCCGATGATATTCCGGGAAATAATAATACTATAATAATTATTGCAGTAATGGCAGAAATATTAAACCGTTTATACCGCATCGAGAATCCTTTTAATTTCTATTTCAAAATTGAAAAACTAATGAAAATTACATCTCACTATTGAGTGCCCGCTTCGCGACAGCATCTTAAGAAAGGTTCTGAATCAAGAATGACAGGTGAGGCTTCTGTCATGCTGTCCCGCTAAGCGGGATTGTCTACTTATTCATAACGTTTCATATAGTTGAAAATTAACATCAATACCCATTCCAGTCGGAAAAATCGTACCGTTTATATGCATCGCACCTTGAGCAGAGGTATATTTCATCCCTTTTTCCCTCGTTCAGCAGACTTCGGTACTTTCGGTTGGTCTCACCGAGCCAGATTTCTTCCACCGTATGTTCTTTGATGTCGCCGACTACTCCCCGTTCGTGGAAATCCCAGCAGCATAACACTGCCCTGCCGTCCACTATAAAAAACATCTCATTTACTATTTTTGGACAGGGAGCGCGGAAAGGCTCTTTCTGTCCCGTCCATGGCCACGTGTATAAATCGGTAATAGTGACTCTGCCGGCATATTTATTCCAATAATTCAGGAAATCTTCCTGTTCATGTTTATTTGTGTCCATGTCGATCATGCGGATTTCGATGAAGCAGTTACTTTTCAACCTGTTTCGCTCACCGATAAAATAGTGCACGTCATCGACAACTTTTTCATAGTTAATACCTCTGCCGCTCAATTTGTACGTCTCTGCGGAAAAACCGTCGATGCTGAAACGAATCCAGTCAACTCCCGCCTCCAGTACTTCCGTAACGAGACTCCGTTTAATAAAACGCCCGTTGGAATTCAATTCAACCTTAGCCGTATCATCTTTACGAATGTGCCGTATTATTTCCCCGAGCCTATTATCCAGGAACGGCTCATTTACTAAAAACGGACGGTAAATAACACCTCGGCCTTTGCTTTCATCTATGATTTTTTTCCAGACATATTCCTCCATGTAATTCGGACCGCGGGTAAGTTCATTTTGCGGGCAAAATGTGCATTTACCGTTGCATAATATGGTTGTCTCGATTTGAATCTTTCCCGGGAATGAAATCATATATTTCCTTTAACTTTTCACATATTTTATCGGTAGCACCGAGATTCTGCCGGATGAGCTGCATCGCTTTGTTTCCGGCTTCTATCCTCTTATTCTCATGTTCAATAAATTCACCGATTTTTTCAGCGATCTCCTGCCCGCTGTTTACTGCGAATCCCCCGCCGCATTTGATAAGTTCGGCTGCTTCAAACGAATTTAAATATTTCGGACCGAACAGCACCGGCTTACCCAGAATTCCCGGTTCCATAACATTATGAACACCCGGACCAAAACTGCCGCCGACGTAGGCAATATCCGTCTGTGCGTAAAGTCTCGCAAGTAAACCTACCGAATCGATTATTACAACCCGCGCTTCGTTTACCCCGTCTTCTACTATTTTGCTGTACCGTTTCGGGTAAATCGAAGCCGTTTTCAGTGCGGATTCAATATCTTCTATATGGCGCTCATCAGGTTCATGAGGAACCAGGACAACGTTAAGCAGGCTGTACCGTTTCATAAGCCGTTCAACGGCAGGTAAAAGATGTTTTTCATCAGAGGGCCAGATACTTCCCGCAATAAACACGGGTTCATTATTTTCATTAAAAAGCCGTGTTGCCGATTTTTTCAGCGCTTTCTGCCCGCGAGTAAAGACCTGGTCAAACCGCGTATCGCCCGTAATCATCAAACGTTCCGGGTAAGGATAAATCTGAAGAAAGCGGTCTCTGTCGCCTTCGGAAATAGGAAACATGTAATGAAATGCTTTGTAGGCGTGGCGGTTAAAGTGCTTTACAACCGGAGACAGCCTGCGGGAATTAGAAGGAAGCGAGGCATCTATAAGTATTGCAGGTATGTTTAAACGATGCGCTGCAAACAAATGATTGGGCCAGATGTCGTGTTTAACAATGATCCATAGGTCCGGCTGAATGAGCTTTAAGAATGTGTGCGCCCTGAAATAACTGTCAAAAGGCAGGTAGACTTTTAGGTCAACGTCCGGGTGTTCCCTGGCATAATTATAACCCGACGGAGAAAAAAACGCCACGATGATATAAATATCAGGATTACCTTTTTTTAACCGGGAGATTAACGGCAAAGCCTGTTCCCATTCGCCGACCGAAACACAATGAAACAGAATGCGTATTCGTGTCCGGGCTTCCGGCTCCAGTGCACGTTTAATGCGTTCCGTCTGTCCTTTCCGTTTCAAAATTCCCTCTGAAATTTTTTTGTTAAAGTGCCGTGTTACCTGGTAATATAAATATTGAAGAGGAACGGCAATTACGTTATAAAGAAGAAACCAGATTTTTCCCATGATTATCGCTCGAAATTTGAACCTCAGCGCAAAAGAGATGCTCCGCCGCCTCGATTACTTCGTCGGCTGTAATATCCAGCATACATCGAAAGTGCTTCTCGGGGCATTTATTTCTGCCGTTATGCGTACAGGGGCGGCAGTTAAGTTTTTTTTCAATAACAAAGCTGTTTTCCGGAAATGGGAAATACCCGAGTTCCCTGGATGTGGAACCGAAAATAGCCGCTACCGGTTTTTTTTGCGTCTGCGCCATGTGCATCAAGCCGGTGTCGTTTGT
>LJUD01000088.1 GCA_001304035.1 bacterium SM23_31
TATTATATGCCATCGAACTAAGTCGGAATTCATTGGAAGACGCGCTTAAAGACACATCCTTAATTCGATCCGATAACAGCACGTTCGATCCATTTACGAGAAGCTTAATCGAAAAAGCTGTAGAAGTTTCACAGGAATGTACTGTAATGATAGAAAAACATGCGCGTAACTGGAAATTGGACCGAATAGCACTTATCGACAACTTGATTCTCCGCATTGCCATTACGGAATTCCTCTTTTTTTCGGATATACCCCCAAAAGTTACCATCAATGAAGCATTGGAAATAGCAAAAAAGTTCAGTACTACCAACAGCGGTCGGTTTATTAACGGTATTCTGGATTCTGTTCTTGCCGAACTGCTTGCTGCGCATAAAATATTCAAAGAAGGAAGGGGATTGCATACAGAACCGCGAAAACCGGTGCGAAAATCACAGCAAAAAGAATCAAAATAATATGAAACTGGCAATACTATCGGATATTCATGGCAACCTTGAAGCGTTAGAGAGATGCCTACAGTATCTTGATGAACAAAGAGATATTACCTTCACCGCTGTTCTTGGAGACATTGTCGGCTATGGTGCAGACCCATGCTTGTGTATAGAGAAAATCCGTGATCGGGCTGACATTGCAATAATAGGGAATCATGATGCGGCGGTTATAGAAACGACAAATATTGAATATTTCAATCTGCTGGCGCGTAAAGCAATTACTTGGACGCAGGAACAAATATCCGCAGAAGACCGGGCATACCTTGCCGGCATGCCATATAAGATAATAAAAGATAATATTCTTTTTACGCACGGTACACCCGGTGAACCTGAAAAATGGATGTACATTTTCAATTGGTTTGATGCAGTTAATGAATTTGGAAATTTTTCCGAGTCTATCTGCTTTGTCGGGCATTCTCACGTACCCGGTATTTTTGGGCAGCCGGCACTTATACTGCATGATTCCGGACCTGTGCAATTGGATCCCGCCGGCAAATATATTATAAATGTGGGCAGCGTAGGACAGCCGCGGGACAATGATCCGAGGCTGTCTTTTGCCGTGTTAGACCGGAATAATTGGACAATAGAAATAGTCCGACTCGAATACGATGTTGTTACTGCACGGCAAAAAATCATAGACGATAACTTGCCGCAATTTTTGGGTGACCGTCTATTGATGGGAAGATAAAATACAATACGGAACAAAATTACCATTATTGTATTATAAGAACATATGGAAATGAGAATGACGAATTGCGAATATTTAATCGTTAGGTGTGATCAGTTATAATAAAATGATTGCACTTCGACATTCGACACTCGTACTTCGACATTCGACACTCGACATTCGAACTTTATAGAAAGGTTTGATAATTGGGCACACTTACTAAAATATTCGGCGATCCGTACAAAAAAGACGTCAAAAAAATAAAACCGGTTGTGGAAGAAATAAACCGCCTTTACGAAGAGTTGGACAGCCTTCCGCAGGAAGCTTTTCCTCAAAAAACAAACGAATTCAAGCAGCGGATTGCGGAAGCGCGGAATATGGTTCGCGATGAAATGCAGGGCAAACCTGAAGAAGATATTGAAAAAGAAGAAAGAAAAGTCGAGAATGAAGTTCTAAAAGAAATCCTTCCGGAGGCATTTGCACTGGTGAAGCAGGTCTGTAAACGGCTTTTAGGTAAAATATGGGATGTGCGGGGGATACCCACGGAGTGGGATATGATTCCCTATGATGTGCAGTTAATCGGCGCCGTAGTGCTGCATCGGGGGAAAATAACGGAAATGGCTACCGGTGAAGGAAAAACCCTCGTTGCGACAATGCCGTTATATCTTAACTCGCTTACCGGTCGCGGCGTTCATCTGGTGACAGTGAATGATTACCTTGCCGCCCGCGATAGTGAATGGATGGGGGAAATCTTCAGAACCCTCGGTGTGTCTGTCGGATGTATTTTGAATGATATGAACACGGAAGAACGCAGGGAAATGTATGCTTGCGACATAACGTATGGGACGAATAACGAATTCGGTTTCGATTATCTCCGTGACAATATGTCTGTGCGCCCGGAAGACCAGGTCCAGCGCGGGCACAACTACGCCATTGTCGACGAGGTCGACTCCGTGTTGATTGACGAAGCACGCACACCCCTTATTATCTCCGGGCCTGTCTCTGTTTCTACCCAAATGTACGACCAGCTTAAACCGCGTGTGGAACGTACTGTTAAAGCGCAGGTCTCCTTGGTCAGCCGGATAATTATGGATGCCGAAAAGCTTCTCGAAGAAGAAAAAGACTATGAAGCCGGTATATTGATTCTTCAGGCGTACCGCGGTGCCCCGAAAAACAAACGGCTTATGAAGCTGCTCAATGAGCAGGGTATAAAAAAATTGATGCACGGCGTCGAAAACAATTATATCCGTGACAAGCGAATGCAGGAAATTGACGAGGAGCTATATTTTACCATCGATGAGAAACGGCACATTGCCGACCTGACGGAAAAAGGACGCCAGGATATGGCACCGGACAATCCCGATATGTTTATACTTCCCGATTTGACTGAAGAAATACATAATATTGAATCTGATGAAAGCATGTCAGTAGAAGAAAAAGAACGAAAAAAAGGAGAACTGCAGGCTCTCTACAGCCAGAGGTCGGAACAAAACCACAATATCTCCCAGCTATTGAGAGCATATTCCCTGTTTGAAAAAGATGTAGAATACGTAGTTCAGGATAAAAAGGTACTGATAGTTGATGAATTTACGGGTCGTTTGATGCCCGGAAGAAGATATTCCGACGGACTGCATCAGGCAATCGAAGCTAAAGAAAATGTAAAAATAGAACGGGAATCCCAAACACTCGCAACGATCACATTACAGAATTATTTCCGACTGTATAATAAATTGGCGGGCATGACAGGTACGGCTGTTACCGAGGCAAGTGAATTTTTCGAGATATACAAGCTCGACTGTAATGCCATACCTACCAATGAACCCGTAGCACGCACGAACTATCAAGACCAGATTTACCGCACAAAGCGGGAGAAGTATAACGCCGTCATTGAAGAAATTGAAGAGATGATTTCTGCGGGTCGTCCGGTGCTTGTAGGAACAATTAGTGTAGATGTCTCGGAAACGCTAAGCCGGATGATGAAACGAAAGGGGATTAAGCATTGGGTACTTAATGCAAAACAGCATCAGAGGGAAGCAGAGATAGTCGCAAATGCAGGCAGAGCAGGAACGGTTACAATAGCAACGAATATGGCTGGGCGCGGGACAGATATAAAACTCGTGCATATCGTTGGTACGGAACGGCATGAATCACGCCGTATCGATTTACAGCTTAGAGGCCGGTGTGCACGCCAGGGAGACCCGGGCTCGTCGAAATTTTTCTTATGCCTGGAAGACGATCTTATGCGGCTGTTCGGATCGGATAGGATTGCTGGTATTATGGACCGTCTGGGTGCAAAAGAAGGAGAAGTTATACGCCATTCCATGATTACAAGGTCCATTGAGCGCGCACAAAAAAAGGTTGAAGCCCACAACTTCAGTATCAGGAAACATCTCCTTGAATACGACGATGTCATGAATAAACAGCGGGAAGTTATTTATAACCTCCGTAACGCTGCTTTGAGAGGGAGTAATTTAAAAGATGATATTCTACGAATGGTCGATGAATTTACCGAAGATAAAATAGACGAGTATACTGAAGCCGGAACATACCCCGAAGAATGGAACTGGGAAGAACTCAAACATGATTTCTTGCGCGTTATGCTGCTCAATATCAATATTCCCGAAGAAGAAAAACAAGCAATCAAACCTGAGGAGTTAGAAGAAAAACTTAAGACAGCTGCACATGCAATATACTCGAAAAAAGAAGAAGTACTTGGCTCGGAACTCATGCGGCAGCTCGAACGGTTTGCTATATTAAAGGTAATTGATGAAAAATGGAAAGACCAGTTGTACGAACTGGACCAGGTGAAAGAAGGGGTAAACCTGCGTGCTTACGGTCAGAAAGACCCGTTGATCGAATACAAAAAAGAATCATTTGATCTTTTTCAAAGCATGTTGGCAGGGATCAACGAAAATGTTCTCACGTTTATTTTTAAAGCCCGTTTTGAAGCTCCTGAGCGCCCGCAGGAACAGGTACCCCAAAGTGTAACACTGAGTCACGAGAGTGCTACCGGTCTTGGCTACCAGCAGCCTCCTGAAATGCAGGAAGCCGCACGCGCGGGCAAAAGACAGCCCGTCCGCGTCGGGAAAAAGATCGGCAGAAACGAACCCTGTCCCTGCGGCTCCGGGAAAAAATATAAAAAATGCCACGGCATGGGGCAAGTTTCTTAATTATTCTTTGTATTTTATATTTTCTATTCGTAAATCTTTAGATTAACAGTAAAACGTGCCGGATTCCCGGTTTGACCTCCGATTCAATAAAAGGTAGAAATTTCCTAAAGAAACGGTAATATTTGCCGATTAATAAATAACTCTCAAACATACTATGAGCATATTCCAGGGAGGGAAAAGATGCTCAAACCGTCGCTGGCGCCAGCACACTTTTTACGGTTTAAACCGTATTGTGTGGCTAATTCGTTTTTTTAACAACACGCTGTCGGGGGAAATTTATACCCTTTAAAGACGCCTCCACGAAGTCCGAAAACCACATGAAATATCATCCGTTAGCAGAATAATCCAAAAATACTAAGTGTTCCTCAATTCGAAAATTCTCTACCGGACATCAAACAAGCTTAATAAATCATCACTTTCACAATAAAAAAATCTATGTAAAAGTATTTACAAATAATTAGTGATGAAAGTAACAATATTTATTGCTTTTTATCGGTAAAAAGTTTAACCTGAAATACTAAATCCGGTATTTTGAGATCGCTGTGTAAAAATAGAATTAGAATGATAAAATAGTAGGTTTAAATATTTAGAAAATCTGCATTTATTTTTTACTAAGATATGAACCAGAGGTGTAAAAATCATCCGGAGCGACCTGCGTACAGGCGTTGTTATCAATGTGGTAACTACTGTTGTCCCGAATGTGCATCGCTTGTTTTTCACCATTTTTTCTGCAGTACGCGCTGCAAAGCTGTTTATTTGCTGAATAAGGCTTATAACCGGCTTAAATTTTTGATACATCAAATACCGGAGATACACAGGAGGGCTCGTCCTTATTATAAACCGGTATTCCGGAGGATTTTTACATTAGAGCGAATTGTGATTTTTACACTTGTGACAGTCAACATTCTCTTATTGTATACCTTTAATAAACGTACTGCCGGACAGACTGCGCAATTGGAAGCTCTCCGGTCGAAGCTTGCAATAGTGGAAAAGCGGCAGCAATTACCGCTTTTTGAATTGCAGGAAGAGATTTCATTTTCTCTGCCTGCGCTCGATTCGGTATTTACCGGTATTGTTTTTGAGAACAGAATTACTATTTCCGGACATGGAGCTGAGAATTGTGTTCTTGCTTTATATGTAGACAATAGACTGCAAAGCGCACGGGCTTCCCGTGACGGCAGGTTTCAGTTTAACGATGTAAAACTGATACCCGGTTTAAATAAAATAATCCTCAAAGCATTGGCACCGGATAATACCGTCCTGCCGGTCGGCGAAATATCGGTTGAATACCGTTCAGCGGCGATTGATGCCCTTTCTGCCGATATACAGCGGGGCAGCAGCAGCCTGCCTGCCGTTGCTCTTACGTTTGATGCAGGTTCAAATAATAATAACGCAGCCCAGATTCTTGACATCTTGCGAGAGAAAAAAGTCAGGTGCACAATTTTTCTCACAGGTAAATTTATAGAAAAATACCCCGATATTGCCCGCAGAATAGTTGCAGAAGGTCACGAAGTAGGAAATCACACTTATTCACATTTACATTTAACCAACTTTGAACAGAATTCCCGGCATGAAACCCTCCCGGAAATCTCTTATGAATCATTCCAGCGGGAACTGGTTCTCACTGATTCGCTTTTTAAAGCGGTAACCGGTTCCGGTATAAAGAAATTTTGGCGGGCGCCTTTTGGAGAACACAATTTGGAGCTTCGCCGCTGGGCAGCCGAAATGGAATATCGACATATATCGTGGACGCAGGGACATGATCCCGGCGAAAGTATGGATACGCATGACTGGGTAAGCGACGAAACATCCGAGCTCTATAAATCTCCCCAGGAAATTCAGGATGCGCTGCTCAACTTCGAACGCAATGAACCGAACAAGGCAAATGGGGCGATTATTCTGATGCATCTCGGTTCAAATCGAAAAGAGGACTTTCTTTATCAAGCACTGCCCGGGATAATAGACGGCTTCCGGCAGCAGGGATATGAATTATGCACCATTTCAGAACTTCTGGCAGAGAAGGGTAAATAACGGCAGGTAAAAAGGGCAGGCACCGTGCCGGGACGGCGCTTATTCTGACGGAGGATTCGCTTTTATGATGCTGAAAATCCCACCCCTGAGGCGAAAATTATGTACACTATATGAGTAATCCCGAGCATTAAAATATTTTCGCGGTCAAACACAAAAATTTACTTCTACCGGACCTCACTTTTATTTCGTAATCGTATTTTGGGAGAAATCATCAATAATAGCGACAGCGGAGCTGGTTCCGATACGGTCAACTCCTTCCTTCAATAATTGTTCGACATTCTTCCAGGTTTTTATACCTCCGGCAGCTTTAACTTTTACCGGTTCCGGTATGATAGATTTTATAATGGCAACATCGTTCGGCTGCACGCCGCCCGTGGGGTGCATACCTGTGGAAGTTTTTACATAATCAGCCCCCGTTTCAACAACCAGTTCGCTTGCCTTTCGAATTAAGTATCCCCCGGTAAAATTGTTTTTTCTTTCTTCTTCGCGCAGCAGCGCCGTCTCGATAATTACTTTTACTACGGCGGTGCCTGCCGGAAAACGCCGGCAGCTTATGTTTTTTGCTGTTGTAACCGTATTTGCAATGTCTTCGGTCACATCTTTATATTTGCCGTTGAGAAACCAATCGATGTTCATAACCATGTCTATTTCGTCCGCCCCATTTTTAATTACCTGTTCTGCCCGGCGGCATTTTATGATCGTAGATTCAGTTCCAAACGGGAAACCGACAACCGAGACGAGTCTTACGGAAGTATCGCAAATACGGGAAAGCGCAAAATTCACATATTTGGGAGGAACGCAAACCGCATAAAATTGATGCATTAGCGCATCATCACATAATTGAATTATATCTTCAATTTTTGCCCCTTCACGAAGGAACGTCGAATCAATTATGCCGGCAAGGAATTGTCTGTCAATGTTCATGATTTTATCTAATATTTTAAGTGGATTGACTGAAAGAGAATGAAGATTTTCCGCCTATAAATTGTTTCCGCCGGGCGGGTGTTTGGAATAATATATGTTAGTGTAGACGGAGAACCGCTTTTTAAGCCAGCTTTTAAACCGTGTACGAGTTGGGTGGAATAGCATTAAAAATCCGAAGCAATCGGTGATAATTCCCGGTGTTATGAGCAGCGCACCGGCAATAAGAATAATCAAACCATCCAGTAATTCATCGGCGGGAATCTGACCAGTTTGTAATTTGTGCCGTATTGTAAAAAGCGTCCTGAAACCTTCCATACGGGCAAGATATGCACCGAGAATCCCGGTACCGATAACTATTGCGATTGTCGGGCCGGTGCCGATTAACCGGCCGATATCTATTAATATTATTAACTCGATCAGTGGAACTAAAATAAATAATATAAGAAGACGTCCGAACATTGTATCGTTAGTTTTAATTTATTCTCATTATTATAAAGTATTTGCCCCCCGTTTCAAGAATATCACTTACTTCACCGATCTTCATTTTTTGAACTTTATCAATAAAAACATATTCCCGTTTGCCCGGGTCAAGAAAAGGGATTTTACCGCCAACTTCTTTGGTTGCAAGGTCGACTGAATATTTATACGCAAGTACGCCGATGTCGGCACCGTTTTTTAGCATTTCGAGAATTTCTTGTGCCTCTTCTTTTGTATTGAGAACAACCTGACAGACCCGCATCTTGCCTTCCTTGATTTCCTGTTCTTCTCTTTCCTTCAGGGACTTCATGGCTTGCAGACTCGCTGCTGCGGTTTCCAGAGAGGGATCAAGTTTGTTAGCAGCTCCAAATGCCTCAATGGCTTCGTCTAAATTTCCAATTTTATAATTCAATGCCCCAACCCGGCTGTGTATTTCAGCATTGTCGAAATCATTAATCAAACCCCGATAATAAAAATCCAAAGCGACCTCGGGATATTCCATTTTTGTATAGAGTTCCCCGAAAGTGAAGTAAATATGAGCATTAGTCGAATCGAAATCTAAAGCCGAAATCAGTGTTTGCCTTACGTTCCCTAATTCTCCTTTTTTAAGGTATTCCGTCGCTTTGTTAAGCAGTGCCTTGGCTACATAGGGGCGATTCTCATCTTTTATTTTTTCTAACGCTTCATTTTGTGCCTTTTTTATGCGGTAATCGCGAAAAAAATCAACACCGGATAACCGCTGCCCAACATATGCCGATAACAAGCAGAAGGATACAATAAATAACGGCAGAGCTGCATAGGTCATTTTAAACCTGAACTGCATCAGGATGCCAAGAGCAGCAAATAATAACGGTGAACCGATCCAGAGTATAAGGAGTTTTATATACGAAGGCTCGGAGTACCAATAAATGATAAAAAATCCGAAACTGATAACGGAAGCAAGTATTAGTACTATAAAAAATTGAGCTGCATTATTATTAAATATTTTTTTAATATCCATGACTCCTCTCGATTTTATACCTACGTATTATTTTATAACAGTATATATAAATTACTGGTAATTAAGAAATGAATCAAGAGAAATTTTTGGAATTTATAAAAAGATAGGGCTGAGAATCTTTTTCAGTGAATAAAAATCTTCCTGAAATATAATGTAAAGTAATTCACAAATAATAAGTGAGACAATAAGGATGTATAAAAAACAGCTCGTCATTAATCAAAAGATTTAAATATAATGTGTTTTACTATCAGCCTTATGCAACATGCGCAACAATCTGGTAATTTTCAAACCGGCTGATGCCTTCTAAGAAGAGATGCTTCCAATCACGAATACACCTTAACCAATCGGTACATTCGTCTGAAGATGCTTTACCTTCAGCGCACTTCATAAGTATGCCGCTATCACACTCTTTCTCAAGCATATCCATACTCTCGACTAAAATAGGCTCGTTAATTTCGAGGTATTCTCTGATGACTTCAAAAGGTGCTGAATATTTTTTCTGCACAGCGGCGAGTCTCGTTTGCATCTCGTCGAGTGTTTTCTCTAAATACAAATGAATATTTTCAGGGATCGCTGTTTCTTGTATGATTTTCATAAATACTCCTTTTGCCTGCAAAAGCTATATAAACATTTGTACAACTTAATATAATATACAAATGTATATATGTCAAGTACTTTTTAGTATCCTTATATATTTTATTAAACAAATTGTCTTATTAATCAGTTTCCTTATATTGTGAAATTGTGCAATTACCATGCCGGTAACTCAAATGCCGTTTCACATGCTTAATGTAATTTAAATTGGGGGCTGTTCTCCGCCAACAAATTTGAGATTCTCTCTATTAAATAATCGGGTAAGACTGTTCCGTTTTTAAATTTTTTCAGAATTTTTCAATAATGTACAATCTATATACATTCCTTGCTGTGATTTGGGTCATATTTATCCAACTATTTTACATAGATTGTCAAAACAAGTAAGAATAGAAAACAGCGGTTAAATGTTCCAACTTCGGGAAGTGGTAATAATGCCCTTACTTTGAAGAGCGAAGAGAAAAAACGGAAAAGAGGGTATAAAAAATCCGTTTTACACGGTAATTGCTTTGTGCCCGAGGCCGGATTTGAACCGGCACGAGTTTTGCTCACTACCCCCTCAAGATAGCGTGTCTACCAATTCCACCACTCGGGCATATTTGTATCATTTTATATTTTAGGAAGTTATTTGTCTTTATAATGAAAACAGGTAGCAAACGGCTAAAATAACATATAAGTTATTTGTAGCATTGTTCCAATATAAGGCTGACCCATTTGTGCGGCGACCGCTTTAAACCGGGAAACGGACAACTTCACGGCTGCTTTGCTGCGTAAAGAATGCTGCGTTACGAAACGTACTTTCGATTATTTTGATGTGTCCTGTTTAGTAGTTGTTACATTTTGGTTTGGGACCTCAATACCCGGCAGTCCGGGTAAACTTGATGCAGGAGATGTCCCCATTGTATTGCTGAACTCCTGCTGTAATAGGCTTTGTTGAGTACCATACCGGGTTTTAGAAATTATTACCTGGAATATACAACTTAACATAAACAGGATGGCTAATATCGTTGTAATTTTACTTAATAATGTAGCCGCGCCGCGGCCGCCAAAAATTGCACCTATTCCACCAGAACCGCCGAAAGTACCGGCAAGTCCCCCGCCCTTGCTTGCCTGCATTAAAATTACCACTACCAGAAGTATACTGATAACTATATGTAAAAAGATAACTACACCTAACATGCAGCCTCCTGTTTATGTAAAAATAGGATCTGAAAACGGGTCATTTTGCGAGTAATAATTATTGATTTACCCAAAATATTAATTTACACTTTTTATGTTTTTAAAGCAATAAAAAAGTCTTTTAAAGGTCTTTTAGTTTAAATGGAGTACATCATTTATAATTTTACTATCAAATCCGCTGAATAGTTCAATTTTTTATCATTTTTTTCATTACGGAACCAATAAGCACCGTCATTATCCGGCGCGGGAATAATTTACACCATAAAACAAACATTCGATTGTGGAGACCGGCTACAATAGAAGGCTTATTGCCGAGCTTTTTTAGTGCAATCCTCACAACAGGCTCAACCTTCATTGCCGGCATTCCATTCCCACCGGAGATTTTACTAAATTCAGTCTTCGTTGTTCCCGGCGACAGCACCGACACGTCAATACCGTGATGTTTCAGCTCATACCACAGTGCCTGACCCATATAAAGATTATATGCCTTGCTTGCGGCGTAATTGGCGAAATAGGGAGTTTCAATAAATCCGAGAACGGAGGCAATAAATATGATTCCCCCTCTTTTGCGTTTCAGCATCTGCTGTCCGATGATACGGGTCAAAATCAGGGGTGCCCTGCAGTTAACGCTCAGCATTTCCAGTTCACGTTCAAGGTTGCTGTTCAAAAAGGCTCCTCTTATACCGAAACCGGCGTTGTTGATAAGCAGGCCGATTTCAAGCGAGGAAATTTCGGGAAGTAATGTCTCCATAAAATCATCTTTAGACAGGTCTGCCGGTATAACTTTTGTTTGAACACCGTGTTTATCTTTAAGTTCCCCGGCTAATTGTTCCATTCTCTCTTTCCGCCGGGCAACCATGACCAGGTTTATACCCTTTGGTGCAAGCTGTCTGCAGAATTCGGCTCCGATTCCGGACGACGCACCGGTTACGAGAGCCCAGGATCCGTATTTTTGTTGAAAAGATTCCATTGCATTACTCCCTGACGGGATATTATTATTGTTTATAAGCCTCTATTATTTTATAATTTGCCTGAGTTTTTTACACTAAGCACTTCGGGCAATTCTATTAACATTTACATATCCGGAAATTGTTTTTGTATATTATGCAATATAAAAGTAGTTGCAATACCGGATTTTTTAGAGACAGGGCACATTTGTTATTCTGTTAATAGACTATCCTGCTGCATCGATAATCGCTGCAAACGAATCCACTTTAAGGCTTGCTCCGCCGACCAAAGCGCCGTCAATGTTCGGTTGAGAGAGCAGGTCTTTCGCATTATCCGGTTTTACACTTCCGCCGTATTGAATCGTGATGTCATCGGCAATAGCTGTGCCGAACATTTTAACCAACCTTTCCCGGATGAAACTGTGCACTTCTTCCGCCTGCTCGGGCGTCGCGGTACGACCCGTGCCGATAGCCCACACAGGTTCGTATGCGATAACGAGGTCGTGCCCGTTTTTCAACGTTACTCCTTTAAGGTCGTCCCGCAATTGTTGTTCTATCCGGTTGAACGTCTGTTCCGCTTCGCGCTCCTTCAGCGTTTCGCCGATGCAAAGGATAGGAGTGAGTTTTCCCGTCATTACCCTCAGCGCTTTATCGTTCAGAAAAACGTCCTTCTCCCCAAAAAGGATACGCCGTTCGGAATGTCCGATAATCACGTAAGAGCAGCCGACCGATTCGAGCATAGCTTCGGATACCTCGCCGGTGAAAGCGCCGTATGGTTCCGGATGCACATTCTGAGCGCCGAGCAGCACGGGATTGTTTTGAATCACATTGAATACCGTCGTCAGCATCGGGGAAGGAGGACACAGGATAACAACGGGTTCTGTGCGGTTCCCGACGTGGTCTGCAATCCCCTGCGCAAGTTTTTTTGCCTCACCGGTATCGGTATACATTTTCCAATTGCCGGCAATTATCGTTCGTCGCATAATAACTCCTTCAGGTTTTTATACAATTGATCCGCTCAATATTAAAATATAAATCAGATTTTTTAAAAAAATTGTTGACTTTTAACTATATTTTCTTTATAACTAAATCAATCCGGAACACCGGAGGTGGATGGCAAATGCTATTAGGGGACCTGAAAAGGTCCCTTTTTTTATTTATTGACAGCGTTATAATACTCAACAATATTTATTCTCTGTTGATGATACCGCTAAGCGGGACCAACAAAGAACGAAGCGCTACACCCCCAAACAAGTTTGGGGGTGCCACCCAATGTTCAATAAATTTCCAGTTTTTAATTTATTCTTTCTCTCTGCGTCTTTGCGTCTCTGCGGTTCAT
>LJUD01000089.1 GCA_001304035.1 bacterium SM23_31
ATAAAAAAGGGCGGGTGTGTTCCCGCCCTTTTATTAGTTATGTTAGTATTAATTCATTTCAACCAATCCTGCCAGTTTCAGGATTTCAAGGTAGTTTAAAATAGACTGCAGGTCAGCTGGACTTGTGCTCTGCGCATCAAGCAGCTTTTTAATATCCAGAGCGCTGTTTTTGCCGTTTACGAGCCTCCCGAGTTCAGTAGTGTCGATTCTTCCTCCTCTGCCGGCGCCGGCGTAAGGATATTTTGCCCGTTCTTCCTGCGGCACCTGGTTAATAAACTGGCTGTAACCATTGTAACCATTGATCGTTACCTTCTCGGTCTGTCTTGGAATAACCGTAGCCGCTTTCCTTTCAAGCTCGGTTAATTGTATTGTAACCGGCTGCGTATTGAGCCGTCTGGCGGCTGTCCTCATGTGGGTTTCAAGCGCGGCAAGGTGAGCACTGCCAATATTGTCAATGGTATTTTGCATATCAGCCACATAATTACCCACCATATTTTTATCGGTTGCAAGCTCCATAACTGATTCGATCGTGGCTTTTTCATTGATGACATGCCCTTCAATAAGAACACGCGCACGAATATAAGCGTCACCCAGTGTTGCGGCGGTTGCTCTGTTGATTTCTTCCATACCGACAATAAGCTGATGACCGAGGCGCCGTGTGCCGTTGCTGGTAATTTCACCTGCGATTTTCATCGCCATATCATCATCCGCATTGGCGATTGTGTATGCAGCGGCGGCGGCAATAACTGCAACGCGCCTCATCTGGGTTGGGTCAGCTTTATCGACAAGGTCGCCGGAGGTGTGGTACCACTGGTCGGGCCATGCAATCATCATAACGCCGGGTACTTGTACACCCCAGTTATTAAAAACTTCATGGTCGGATGAGCCGTAATGTGTCTCGATACTGTAATGGAACGGTTCATCAGCCCCGGTCGGTGCAATAATCCGGTGGGGGACCTTAAAAACGTTACCGCGATTCTGAAGCCGCTCTCTGTTACCCTCGCCGACAAACCGGTAATAGTTTTCCATGACGTCGTTAATATAATGCGCATTCCCGAACGTAGTGCGCATCAGACAGAAATACGCCTTATTTTTCGTCAGCCATTCACCGACCATGTCCATGTTGATATTGCAGAAGGTCCTGTTCATCATATCTTGATTGTCTCTAACCCAGGGACCGGTGCCAGAAAACTCGGGACCCCATAAAAAGCGGATCGTCCGTTTCGGTTTCGGGAGGCGTCCTTCTTCTATGAGCGTGTGCAGAACGCGGGCAGTTTCAAGTATCCCTGCGCTTCCCGATTTGTTATCATTGGCGCCTTGTTTAACGACTCCTTCAAATAGATGCGCAGAGAAAATAACGGCGGTAGTATTCAAATCCTCGCCGGGAATATGACAGATAATGTCCTGCATTTCATAGGGTTCCATCTTCGATTCCACCTGAGCATGGACTGTAATTTTTTCGCCTCTCAACAGGCGCTGTTTCAGATATTGACCTTCGCGTACAGGCAGCATAAAGCCGAATGTTGTGTTTCCTTCTCCTCCGCCTCTGCCTCTACCGCCGACACTGCTTTGTGGGAGCTGAATC
The DNA here is from genome assembly GCA_001304035.1 of bacterium SM23_31. Lineage (GTDB taxonomy): Bacteria > SM23-31 > SM23-31 > SM23-31 > SM23-31 > SM23-31. The sequence goes on from LJUD01000089.1 coordinate 1,586, forward strand.
GGATCAAAATAGTTACGGGAGGTGCTTATCGCTACGGCGCCCAGAGCGCCCATACTTACTGTATTGTTATGAATAGTTCCTACGCTGCCTTCACCGACGGCGATCTTACCGGTGACGCTGGCGGAATCTATCTCTGCGCGGGAGCCGCTGCCGACCCACACGAGTTCGGCGGTGACGTCTGAATTAACACTGCCGGAAGCGAGCTGCCACACTAAGTCTTTGTACGATGCAATTTTCTGGCGGATAGGCGTAACTTCCCAGAGTTCGCCTTTAACGCCGTCCCATGTCGTACCGCTGGGAATACGGATCAACTCCGTTCCCGGCAGACCGTACCACTTCAACTCGTTGTAAACAAACTCCGATTCATAAAACGTAGTGCGGTACTCATCGGATAGCCGGTCTCTTGTATAGCCGCCGGTCTCCATAATCGTGTGCCACGCCGTTTCGCCGGATGCTTCACCAACAATTTCCGCCATCTGCTCCTCCGGCAGCAACGTCCAATAAAGACTTGGTGTGTACTGCGCCTGTGAAGTACCTGCGAAAAATACAATTGCAAAACACAGAAAAATCAATGTTCTGATTTTCATAATACTCCTCCTGTAATGATATTGTTATAATTAGTATGGAATGAAGTGAATTCGTATTATTTGATATATTTGAGCAGAAAAAAATCCATGTATTTATAATATACTTGTAAGAAGTAAATATTCAAATATATTTGCGGGAGCGTGTGGGAATCGAACCCACCTCCCCCGTCTGTGACGGGAGACATTGATTTTGAAGACCAAGAGGGACACCAGCCCGCCATCCGCTCCCTGAGTCTATATTTTACAAAAAATTATGGCTAATAAAAAGGAAAATATGAAAAAATTACTTCAAAATCCGCTTATCCCCGACACGTATTGTAACACTCAGGTCATCAAAATAATTCAAAAGGGGCAGTGCATATTTACGGCTTGTCTGTAATGCAGTGCGGAACTCGCCAATTGTGATAGAACCTTTATTGATTATATGTTTTTTTACTATTGTTTGTAACCTATCTAATTCTTTATGCAGATATAGATAACTATTTCCAACCAGAGTTACGGTACCTTCATCTATAAGTATATTGACTACTGTAGTAACATCGCTTTTATCCGTATCAAGTGCCGCACTCGCTTCTTCAATGGTAGGACCTTCTACTCCTTTTTCCTTAAGCAAAGCAATTAACTTTTCCCTGATGCCTTCGGCCTTTTCATTGATTTTCGGGACAAATTCTGCACGTTTGATATGATTTTTGCTGATAATTAAACGGTTTTGCTGAACCTGAGTATCCAGGGCATGTTTCCACACGAGTTCATGCGCTTTCAGGGCTGTTTTTTTTAATAATTCCTGCTGCGGCATACCGGGTCGATCGGGATACTTGCGGTGATATTCTAAAATGTGATTCAAGACATCGCCGGTGAATTGCTCGAATGCTTCTTTTACTATCCAGAACGTATCGTTTTCACCGCTCAGGGGCATAATATTTTCTTTTGCATTACTTAGAATTCCGGAAATGCTATCGGGAAATAATCCGAATTGACGGACAATTTCATGCATTGACAAGGGTGTTAAACCGGTCTTTGAAACGATTGTAATTATCCGGTCATTTAGCGTTTGATTGTGCATTGTCCTGATATATCCGGCAATGGTTTTACGATTTTTTCGAGGGCGCGCAGCATCGATTTCCAGTATTTCGCCGCCGCCGGTTGTAATAGCGGGGGAATAATGTCTTATTATGAACCGGTCTTCAAAGGCTGCGGCAACCGGTTTTTCGAGCTGGATTTGAACCGGCGCACTGTCACCCGGCTCGATTACCGCTAAGCGGGGCTCAAGAAGCGCCACTCTACCGATAGATTCGGCAGTACCGCAGTGAAACCCGATTCTTTCGTGATGTTTTAAAGGCGTTTTTGCAGATTTGAGATAATGCAGGAAGCAATTAAGGTTCATTGACGGTTTAAAATAGCCGGTTTGTGCGATAACATCCCCGCGTTTGATGTCCTCCTTTTGTATTCCGCTTATATTAACGGCGCCGCGCTCTCCGGCCTCAAGGCGTGTTACAGGCTTATTATGCCGCTGAAGACCGCGGATGCGCAGTTCTCTTTGTGCGGGAAGTAATTCGACGGAATCATCAAGCGACAGCGAACCCGATGTAACCGTTCCCGTAACTACCGTTCCGAATCCGGTCATAGTGAAAGAACGGTCAACCGGCATCCTGAACGGGCGGTCAAAGTGTTCCTCATCCCGCTCAACGGGATTAACCTCTTCAATGAGAATACTTTTTAATGTGTCAACTCCTTCGAGAGAGACGGATGAAACGGGGACAATTTTCGAGCCTTCATAAATACTTCCCTTTAATAAATTTTCAATCTCGTCTTTTACGAGCTCAGCCCATTCTTCTTCAACAAGGTCAATTTTTGTCAATGCAACGACCAGCTTTTTAATGTTCAGCAGCCTGATAATATCTAGGTGTTCGCGGGTCTGCGGCATAATGCCGTCGTCCACCGCAATGACCAGCAGGGCAAGGTCTATACCGGTTACGCCTGCGACCATGTTCTTCACAAACCGCTCATGCCCCGGAACGTCGATAAAGGCTATATCATCGCTAAGGAAAGCATAGCCAAGATCTATCGTGATTTCCCGTTCCTTTTCTTCCTTGAGGCGGTCCGTATCGGTGCCGGTCAGCGCTTTTACCAGCGCCGTCTTACCGTGGTCAATATGTCCCGCAGTACCGATTATTTTGTGTGCCATGGGTTTATGGATGTTGTGTTTTAATTCAAGTCGGTAATTTCTCCAAGCCACCTCGTTCCCGGTCTCTGACAGGGAACGTATACCTTCCGGCTGTATGCAGGTTCAAGTTTGTAACTTGTCCCGCAAAGCGGGATCGGAGCATCCCGAGGCTTCGGGATGTTCCAGAGAGGAATATTGTCAGTTTCATTTAATATCGTCATTTGGCAATATTTGTTTACCATGACGAACAGTCAGAATAGAGACTTTTGCTTCTTCAATTCGATAAATAATTCTATAATTCCCAAATACAATTTCACGAATGTCTGTCCGCTTTGTTTCCGGAACAACTCGACCACTATCAGGAAATTTCTCTAATCGTTTTACTTTCTTAAAAAGAGAATATACCCATTTTTCAGATGCAAGCGAATCATCTTTTGCAATATAAGATGCTATTTCCATAACTCTATCGATCGCAAGAGGAGACCAAATTATTTTCATCTATCTATTTCTCTAAAATTTGATCTCTGGCTTTTTCGTGAGAAACTCCTTTGCCTTTATTAAGCTGAGTTTCTGCAATTTGGATGTCAGTCAATAATTCGATTTTTTCAACAAGAGCTTCATATTCGGCAACATCCAACATGACTGCGGCGCTTTTACCATGCTGAGTTATGACTAACGGTCTCTTTGTTTTTTGAACTTCTTTAATAAAGGATGCAACATTTGCCCTGAATTCTGATAGCGGGCGTATATCTTTGTCTAATTGAACTCTCTGCATCACAGAACTCCTTTGTACATAAATAAACTTGTTTAATGTACGATATTTAGTACTAAAAGTAAAGAAAAATTCAGAATTCCCAGTCTCAGCCAGAGGCTTCAGTATATTCAAGCGAGATATATTAATTCTAAGCTACCTCGTTCCCGGTCTCTGACTGGGAACGTATAAATTCGATACCGTGAACAATATCTTTTACCTGGCTTCTAAGCACCGTTCTCATATCAAGGTACACTTTATCATTTTTAATGTAACCGAAAATCGGCGGTGTATGAAGGCGCAGCATTTTTGCAATTTTTTCCGGTTTTATAGCATTTGATTGTATGGTAATGGCATAACTCGGCAGCCTTTCAAGCGGGAGAGCCCCGCTGCCTGCCTCGGCTTCACTTTTTTCCACGGCGATTTTTATCCGTTTTTTGGGAATATTCTTAAGCTGCGAAAGAACGTCCTGCGCGCGTTTTTGCACCATTTCAGGGCTTTCCGTCAGCATTTTGGTTGTTGGGAGCGCTTTAAATCCTTTAATGCCATTAATGTACGACAGCATGGTGCCTTCAAGCGCAGCAAGGATCAGTTTGTCGCAGCGGACTGTCCGTGCAACCGGGTTATTTTTAATTTTATCAAGGTAATCCTTTTTCCCGGCTATTATTCCTGCTTGCGGTCCGCCCATAATTTTATCACCGCTGAACATTACCACGTCTGCCCCAGTCTTTATTGATTCACTCACTACCGGCTCGTAAGGCAGACCGAGTGAACGCAGGTCATACAGCGCTCCACTGCCGAGGTCGTAGATAACGGGTATGTTCCGTGATTTGCCGAGTTCGAACAGGTGTGCCAATGAGACAGATTCGGAAAATCCCAAAACTTTGAAATTACTCGAGTGCGCTTTAAGAATGGCGCCTGTTTTTCTGCTGATTGCCTTTTCGTAATCCGATAGTTTTGTTTTATTGGTGGTACCGGCTTCAATCATCCGTGCACCGCTCGCCTCCATAATTTCCGGCATACGGAAGGAACCCCCGATTTCGATCAGTTCCCCACGGGAAATTATCACCTCTTTGTTTCTGGCAAGAGTATTAAGAGTAAGAAGCACCGCAGCCGCATTGTTATTAACGACTGTAGCTGCTTCTGCCCCGCTCAGGAAGCAAAAAATCTCTTCAAGCCGCTTCTCCCGCTTGCCGCGCCGTCCCGATTCACGCTGAATCTCTAATGTGGAATATCCTTTGATTATTTTTTGAACATGCCTCACTGCCTGAGGTGAAAGGGGAGCACGTCCAAGACCTGTGTGAAGAATTACTCCTGTCGCATTAATAGCGGGTACTATAGCTCCTTCTGATATTTCGGCAAAATAATTCTCAATATTTTTGATTATCACATCGGTAAGTTCAAACCGAGACACAGATTCAGGGTAGGTCCCGTTTCTTATGTCTTTGCGTACACGGTCTACATTGCTGCGGGTGATATAAGTAATGTATTCATGAGAAAAATTACGCTCATAACGCACTATTCTTGGATCGAGCAAAACCGTTTCAACCGAAGGGAGCTTCGTAAGGTTCGCACGAACGGCAGTTTTTTTTGTAATACTTGTTTTCATTTTTTCGAATTCTTAAACATTATTTCTCGCAAAGTCGCAAAGCCGCAAAAAAATTATCAGTTATCGGTTTTTAGTTTTTAGATTACTTTATTATGCTTTATAGTGGGGAAAAGCACATTGCTAAGAACTCAGATTCAAAAAAAATCTTTGCGACTTTGCGAGAGATATTTAAAATATTTCATTGAATAATATACTCCAAATCGCCGGCGAATATAGTGTGCAGCTTTCCTTTAGTATCGCGTAATACTAAAGATCCATCCGTGTTGATCTTTTCGGCTTTGCCGTTAATATATTGTTTTTCTGTGCTAATTGCTACATTTTTCCCCGTAGTAGAGCATTTTTGCAGCCACTCGTGATAGAGAGGCTCGATACCACGTCGTTCCCATATTGCATATATAATATTAAGAGAATGAACGATCTCGATGAAAAGCTCCTGACGGTTTACCGGTGCACCGGATTCGATTGAAAGTGAGGTTGCTTTATCACGGAGTTCTTCAGGGAAACTGTCTTTGTCAATAGAAACGTTGAGCCCCGCACCGGTCATTACTATAGGTTTGGCATAGCAGCCGGTAAGCGTTTCCGATAGGATCCCACAGAATTTTTTGTCTGAAACAAGAATATCATTGGGCCATTTGAATGATACTTTCAGACTTGTAACCGTTTCGACTGCCGAAGCGATTACAAGCGACATTATAAAGTTGTACTGTCCGAAAACTTGACTTTTGTCTGCAGGAGGGAAAACTACTGTCATCCAGATTCCTTTGTTAAGCGGGGAGAACCATGAACGCATTAACCTCCCTTTTCCATGTGTCTGCTCTTCTGCGAATATCACCATAGGAAGCGGGTAGTCCGACAGCACCAGCCGTTTAGAAAGAATATTTGTGGACGAAAGGGTAGTGCGATAAATAAAATTTCTGCCGAAATACCATGATTTTATTACAGACCGGACAATATTATAATGTATGGGCGATGATTCCATTAGTATGAATGTGTAATGTTTTGTAATAATGCAACATAGAAAAATCTCTCTATCATTCGCAGCTTTTGATATTACATCGTTTTAGAAGTAAATGAATATATACAGTGTTAAGTAATTAAATCTGTGTATCCTGTAAATCTTTTTTGAAACGCTTGCATGTATCGTGTAAAGTAATTGCCCTTCGGTTTAATTTGCATTTGTAGGAAAAAAGAGTTGGGGAATCAGGGAGAAAATAGGTAAGACGGTGGATACAGTTTTTACAGATTGCGTGTGATGATGATTGATAATTATCTTCTGTTTCCGACTTGCCGTTAATATAATTAATAAGGTTATCAATATTATTGTTGAATTTTTTTAATTCTTTCAAAAAATTTTTCATGATGTATCGAACATGCCAGATTCGCCTTATTTGAAAAAAGAAAATAATAATTAATAATGCTGTTAAACCGATTCCGATGAAATATTTAAGATCAAGCACCTGTTTTTTCTCCCTTTTTACGTGTCAATAAACGATAGATTTTTTCAAAGTACTGCATCTTTACTGTGTCTTTTTGCAGCGCCTCGAACGCATGCGTCAACCTCGTTCTTTTATCCTGTTTGCCTTGAAGAAATAATAAGAAGTCTTTTAGTTTATCCGCATTAGGAATAAATATTTCGTTTTTTGCTTCGGAGAATTTAATCAATTGCACAAAAGAAAAATCTTTCAATTTAGTCATTGCTTCTTCTTTTGAGACCCCCAACACTGTCTGAACCTCACGGATTACCGGGCCAAGTTGTGCTTTGGTGCTTCCCTTTTCACGCTCACCATACAAATGGATTATCCAGAAAAACACCTTTAATAAGCTGTATTCCAGACTAATCGTGTACCGTGATTTAAGCCGTTTATTCGTTTCTTTAAGCCGCAATACCAGGGTTCGTAAAATCGCAACAAACCAGTCCGGGACTCGTAAAAGCTGCACATCAAGTATTCTTTTGTTAATAGGTATTAATTCCGTATCTTCGACAGCCCTGACGGTCGCAGTCCGGCGTTTATCGCCAAAAAGAGCCATTTCGCCGAAAAAGGAATTTTGCTCAAGCGTAGCAAGCACTACTTCTTCATCATGTATCTTTTTCACGACCTCAACGCGACCGGATTTAATAATGTACATCTTTTCGCCGATATCGCCTTCCTTGAAAATGGTTTCTCCCGTTTTATAAAAAATCGGTGTGGTTTTTACAACTGTTTCTGCCATTAAATCTCCCGGTAGGGTTATTTTTATAGATTACGGTCAAGACTGCGGTACTGTATCGCCTCGCTTATAAATTACGGGCGGATGGATTCGGACTGCTCCAGGTCTGCTATTGTTCTGCCAACTTTTAATATGCGGTCGTAAGCCCGTGCCGAAAGTCCGAGCCGGGTTATAGCCATCTTCAACAACTCGTGCCCCCGGCTGTCAATCTGGCAATATTTTTTGATTTCTTTAGAACCCATTGCAGCATTGGTGAATATCTTCCTGTTGTTTTTAAACCGTTCAAGTTGTCTCGCCCGTGCCTGCATCGCTCTGCCGCGGATCACAGATGACGGCTCGCCGCTGCTAATAGATGATAACTCTTTGTATTTTACTGCGGGAACTTCTATTTGTATATCGATTCTGTCCATAAGAGGTCCGGATATCTTAGTCAAATACTTCTGAATTTGTGACGGCGTACAGATACAGTTGTGATTCGGATCCGTTGCATACCCGCATGGACAGGGATTCATTGCCGCAGCAAGCATAAAACGCGACGGATAGGTCAGCGATGTGGTCGCACGCGCTATGGTTACAGTTCCATCCTCGACCGGCTGACGAAGAAGCTCCAGTACGTTCTTTTTAAATTCCGCCAGTTCATCGAGAAATAAAACGCCGTTATGAGCAAGACTCACTTCA